>CAYSFP010000013.1:0-10986 GCA_964430075.1 uncultured Planctomycetaceae bacterium
AGAAGTTCCAGGCGTCGCCGTTCTCGCTGTAGTCCTCGCGTACGGTGCCCCACTGGCGCTCGGATAAGTACGGCCCCCACTTCTTCCACTCCACTCCGCCTTGCCGAGCCTCCTCGAGGCGTGCGTTTTCGGCATTCATCGAAGCTCCACCCGTTGAAGAACATCTACAGCGATTGTTGAAATAACGCCCCAATAAATGTACTTCACGACATGGAACAAAGCTCCTTGCACCGGTTCTAGGCACATGAGAACGGAAACCGAAGCACAGCAATGCCCTTAAAGTTCCTCCAATCGGCCTTTAGAAGCATCGCCCGATTCATTTCATTAAAGCCAGATTGCGCCAAAGATTCGCCAGGCTGTCTGTGCCGCCGAAGAGCGTGGTGAAGTGGGTGGAGTCGATGAGCAGAATGTCGCCGGCTCGTTGTCCGCTCGGCGGCATCCAGAGCAGGCAGTTGAACTCCTTGTTCCCGGCGGCGGTAAAGGGATGCGGACGATCGGGATCGATAGCTTGCCGCGCCAAGACTTGCACCGACGTGGCATCCTGGGCCGTCACTTCGTAGTGCGGCAAATGCAGGTGAAAATTGAAGGTCGTGACGTTGTCCAGCAATCCCACTTTGTCGAGATCGCGGAACGCCGTCAGCGGTGCAATCTCCTTCGTCCCCTTTATGACGGCAGGACGAAGTCCCCATTGATTGATAACTGGAACATCGAGCGCCTTCATCAGCGAGCGCGTGTACTGGCTGAATCGCTGCTGGCGTGGGACAAGTTCGTCGCCATGGTGGCGATACTCCATCTGCCGCTGCTTCGAATCTTCCGTGAAACCGACGTCGTGGTGCGGAGCAAGCAGCAGACACGTCCCTTCGCGTTTGAGCCATTCGCGAATCGCCTCGATCTCGGCTGGTTCGGCTTCCTGTTCGGCGACGAGGTGACGATAGGGGCCGAACGGAGTTCGGCGCCGTCGTTCTTGACGCTGTGCTACGAAGCGGCGAAGACGTCCGGCGCGCTGGCGGCGCGCGGAAGCGGACGAGATCCGACGCATCTCGTCCTGGCCTCACGAAATGTCCAGTATCGCTACCGTCGCGATGTGCCCTCGGAACTTTGACGCTCTTGTTCGGGCAGGCTTCTTTTTGTCGTCAGCGTCGCTTCCTCGACGCGCGAACTTTTTCTGACGTTCGCCTGCTGACGCCGCGGGAATCGTTGCTACAGTTTCCCGCGTGGGCAATTCTATCTCTTGGGCACTGTACTGGAGGACTCATCGATGTCCCGGCGAGCGGTCTCGGACCGCCACTCACTGGAGGCGCTCGCGCGCCAAACGACGTTCCTGGACTACGACGGCTTGGCCGTCGATCCGCCGCCGGAGGACTCCCCCATCAAACATGCCCGTCGGCGTTCGTCGCGCAAAGCGGCGAACGCAGCGAACACGCCTGCTAAGGTGACGCCAACGCCGCCAAAACCACCTTGCGACGAGTGGGCCAAGCTTAACGAGCGACTCTGCGGCATCGAGGCGCTTCTCCGCGAGGTGCATGAGCGCGTCATCCAAGGGAGCATCGTCAAGGAGTACTACACGACGCAGGACGTGGCGAAGATCCTCAGCAAGCGGCCCTACACGGTGCGTGAATGGTGCCGCCTGGGCCGCGTCCACGGCGAGAAGAGCCACGCCGGACGCGGGCTTGACGAGGAGTGGCGGATCAGCCACGCCGAGCTGACGCGGATCCAGAACGAAGGCTTGTTGCCGCTCCAGAAGTTCAGCGACGTCGAGCGGCCGCGGCGGCTGAAGTAGTTCGCTATGCCGTCTTCTCCGGACGAACTGGCAGACATCGCCATGGCGGCGTCTGCCGTTCGCCGGAAAGACATCGCTTTTCGCAGCGCGGGCAGCAGGCCCGTGCAACTGGCGCAAACCACTTCGCGTTGCATTCGCCGCAAACGAAGTAGTAGTCCGTCTCAGCGACGTTTTTCGTGGTCGCGTGCGTCATGAAAGTCTCATGCAGCGGTAAGCCGATTCGCTACGACTTTCATGCTAGACGGGAAGCCCCGCCGGTCGACCGGCGCAGCCGCGATTCAAGCTCCCTACTCCTCCGCGCCTAGCCGAAGACGGACTGAATGGCGTCGCGCTCCTGGTTGGGGATCAGATGGCGGTAGCGTTTGACGTTGGCGCTTTCAAGCCAGAGTCGATTCCACCCGTCAACTGCGCCACCTCCGCGGTTCCGGACCCCGTGGGCCTGATCGCTCGTCTGAAGTCGATTCGGCGCGAATCGCTGATCGCGTATGGCGCCAAACCGATGACGACCGATTCGATCTTCCTGCCCGCCTACGGACCAGACGGGGCGCAGTGTACGCACTTCCGCCTCCAAGCCGACGGCAGCAAGGGCCTGTTCAGCAAGGGCCGGCCGGCGGGCCTGTTCTTCCCGCACGAGGACGGCAAGGTGCGGCTGCCGGCGGAAGGTGAAACCTGGCTGCTCGTCGAGGGACCCAAGGACGCGGCTGCGCTGCAAGGATTGGGATACTTGGCTTGCGGGCTGAATACGTGCCGGCTCGCGGCCAAGTTTGCCCGTCTGTTCGCCGGCGCCAACGTAGTCCTCGTGCCGGATCGTGACCATGCGGGCGTCGAAGGCGCCGAACATTCGGCCAAGGTGCTTCGTGGCGTCGCAGCGTCGGTGCGGATCGCCACGTTGCCTGCCGAGTTCGCTGAGTCGAACGGCGCCGATGTGCGGGACGTGTTGCGGCAGAAGGATGGCGAGGCTCTCGTGCGTCAGGCGATCGACGACGCCAAGCCGGCGTTCGAGGAAACACCGTCCGGCGGCGAGCGAGTTGCGACGGCCGAGATCGAGGTTCCCGAATCGGCGACCATCACACTCACGGTCAGCCCCGCAGGCAAAAAGCCGCAACGGCTGGTGACGGCCGTTTGCGGCGAGGTCTCGCACCGCGACAACATCAACACCGATAGCAGCGTATCTCGCGATCGCTTCGTGAAGAAGCTGGCGGCGAAGCTGGCGGCCGACGTCGCCGTCCTTGGACCACTGGTCGATCCCCAGATGACGGCGCTCGCGGATCAGGCCGACCAGCACAGCGGCGCCTTCTGCGACGACGGGGAGCCAGAGAGCCAATCGACCCTCGCTGCAAACATGGCTGCCGCGTGGGACCTTTGGCATACGCCGAGCAGCGATGCCTATGCCACGGTGCCCGTCGGCGACCATCTGGAAACTTGGCCGGTGAAATCGCAAACGTTTAAGCGGTATGTTGCCAAGCAGTTCTTCGAGGCCGAGGGAAAGGCGATCAACTCTGATGCCCTGTCGGCAGCGCTCAATCTCATGGAGGCGACGGCGCTTTTCGATGGCGAAGAGCACGACATCCACGTCCGCGTGGCGGGGCACGACGGGAACATCTACATCGACCTCTGCAACGGCATCTGGCAAGTCGTCGAGGTGACGCCCTCAAGCTGGCAGGTGATCGACGAATCGCCCGTGCGATTCCGGCGGTCGCGGGGCATGGTCGCGTTCCCCGTGCCCGAGGCAGGCGGCTCGATCAACCAACTCCGAGGTTTTCTCAATGTTGATGATACAGCGTGGCGTCTTATCGTCGCCTGGCTGATCGCGTCCCTTCGCCCGCGCGGCCCCTATCCATTGCTGGCACTATGTGCGGATCAAGGCAGCGGTAAGAGCACGACGGGGCGGCTCCTCCGCAACTTGGTCGATCCCAACTCGGCACCCCTCCGGTCCGAACACCGTGATCCCCGCGACCTGATGATCGGCGCCAACAATTCGTGGTGCCTCGCTTACGACAACCTCTCCTTCGTCCCGGCGTGGCTCTCCGACGCGCTTTGCCGGCTCAGCACGGGCGGCGGCTTTGCCACGCGCGAGCTCTACACCGACCAGGACGAGATTATCTTCGACGCGATGCGCCCGGTGATGCTCACCAGCATTGAGGACGTCGCGACACGATCGGACTTGCTCGATCGCTGTCTCATCGTCTGGCTGCCGGCGATTCCCGAGCAAGGGCGCCGGCGCGAGGAGGAGATTGTGACGGCGTTCGGGAAGGTACAACCGCAGATCTTTGGCGCCCTGCTCGACGCGCTGTCCGGTGCGCTGCGGGAGCTGCCGCACACCAAGCTCGACAAGCTGCCGCGGATGGCCGACTTCGCGTTGTGGGTGACGGCGGCCGAGAAAGCGATCGGCTGGGAACGCGGCGCCTTCATGGCTGCCTACAAGGGCAATCGTGACTCGGCCAACGACCTCGCGATTGAGTCGTCACCGGTCGGGCTGCCGCTGCTGGACTTCCTGGACGCGAATCACGGCTGGGACGGCAGCGCCAGTGAACTCCTCAACGCCATCGAAGAACGAGTCTCCGACCAGATCAAGCGGCACAAAGCTTGGCCGAAGAACAATCGGTCGCTCGCCGGCCAACTCAAGCGGCTGTCGCCTAACCTTCGACTCGCGGGTTGGGAGATCGAGTACCACCGCGAGGCGTCTCGACGTTCGTGGACCATCCGCCGGCATGACGCAACCACGATGCAAACCGCTGCCGAGCCATGCAACGACGGTGCATATGACGCGGATGACGTTGATGACACAAACTCGCAGCTTCAGATGGCCGGGGCAGAACAAAACGGCGAAGAGTTCGAGGAGGGCGTGCTGTGACCGTTGAAGCACTCACCACGACGCTCTCGTCCCGTGGGGTCGCATTGTTCCTCGAAGGCGACGCCCTCCGCTTCCGGGCACCGAAGGGCGCGCTCACTGCGGACCTCAAGCAACAGATTGCGGCACAGCGCGGTGAGATCGTCGATCGATTGCGAGAGTTGGCGGCGACAGGCGCAGATTCGCCAGCCGCCTCGTGCCGTTGCGACTTCAATAGTTGGGTCGACGAACCGCCCCAGGAGGGCCGGATTCGTACCCACTGCGGCAAGTGTGGGCGATTTATCGGCTACCGACCCGAGAATCTGGCGCCCGGTGGCGACAGATCGCTTGAGCCCGGGCGCCACGCATAGAAAATGACACTGCTGCCGGGATGCGCCCCGCAGCGAAATTGGAGAAGACGTAAATGGCTAGCCTCTACAAAAAACCGGTCATCCAAACTCATCCGAAGACCGGCAAGCGGATCAAAACGAAGTCCAAGAAGTGGTGGGGCCGGTATCGCGCCGCCAACGGCACGGAGCGCCGCGTGCCCCTGGCCGCCGACAAGACCGCCGCCCAAACCATGCTCAACGAGCTGGTCCGCAAGGCCGAACGTGAAGCGGCCGGCATTACCGATCCCTTCGAAGCCAACCGCAAACGGCCCCTCGTCGAGCATCTCACCGACTTCAAGCGGCATCTGGAGAACAAGGGCTCCTCGAAGAACCACATACTGACGACGCATCAACGAGCTAGCGCCATCGTCAACGAAGGTGGGTTCAAAACGATCGGCGACATCTCGGCCAGTCGCGTCCTCGATGTGCTGGCCGCCAAGCGGAAGAAGGGCATGAGCGTCGTCAGCAGTAACCACTACCTGCGGGCGATCAAGATGTTCTCGCGGTGGCTGGTCGCCGACCGGCGCTCGAACGATGATCGCGTCGCCCATATCTCCTCGCTGAACCAGGACATCGATCGCCGACGGATTCGCCGTCCGCTATCGACGGAAGAGTTCAACGTGCTGATCGAAAAGACGGCCTTCAACAAACAACGGCGGCCGCGTCCCTCCGGTCCCGATCGCGCTCTGATCTACGTCGTAGCCGTGTATACTGGACTGCGACGGAACGAGATTGCGTCGATCACGCCGGCGTCATTCAGCTTCGATTCAACCCCGCCCACGATCACGGTCGAAGCAGGCTACTCAAAGCGACGGCAGAAGGACATACTGCCCCTCCGCCGGGACTTTGCCGAGCGGCTCCGCCAGTGGATTGCTCAAAAGCCAAATGCGAAGGCGACGGATCGTCTGTTTCCCGTCGGGGGCCGCCGTACCTCGGACATGCTCCAGAAGGACCTGAAATTCGCCCGCGCCAAGTGGATTGAGGAGGCGGAGTCGCATGCGGAACAAGAGCGGCGGAAGGAATCGTCTTTCCTGGAGTATGAGGACTGCCACGGTCACGTCGTCGACTTTCACTCGCTCCGCAAGACATTCATCACCAACCTGACGCGGTCGGGCGTGACGCCCAAGACGGCCCAGTTGCTGGCCCGGCACTCGGACATCAACCTCACCATGAACACCTACACGTCCCTGGGCGTGCTCGACCAAGCCGCCGCGGTCGAGGCCCTGCCGCCCGTCCCCGGCGGAAACCCGCAGTCGCCGGCATCGGCGCTCCCCCTCCGGGCAACGGGCACCGACGGACAGGATCAGCGACCGGGGGCCACAAAAAAGGTGCCCGTATTGGTGCCGAGAGGCGCCGAAAATGGCGCCAAACGGACCTCATCGGGCACGATACGGTTGGCAACGGATTGCACCGAAACGGGGTCGACGAAGCGCCCGACGAGGAGGATCGCGGTGAACGAAAATCCCGAAAAAAATGGCCCTATCCGCACGCGGAAGGGCCAATCTGCATCCCGAATTTCATCAGTACCGGAGGGGGGACTTGAACCCCCACTCTCTTGCGAGAACTGGATTTTGAGTCCAGCGCGTCTGCCAATTCCGCCACTCCGGCGAGCGTGTTTTCTCAGGATTTTTGAGTCGTTCGGATTGGGAGGGCGTGGGTTTCTAGACCGCGTTCCACACCCCTCACCCCGACCTGGATTTTCATTATGGCCACCGAGAAACCATCACCCCCCCCCAAAAAAACTTCCCGCTGTTTCTGCATGACGCGGGGAGGGGGGGCAAGAAGACTCGAGGGAAGCTGCATTATTTCGGGCCATGGTCCGATCCGCAAGGCACATTGAAACGCTACCGGAGCAGTTCCCCGGCCTGCAAGCCGGGAAGAAACCGCCCGGACAGGAAGTCACGATTGTCAATCGGTTAGACGCTGTCCTGGGCGACACGCACGGTAGGCTAATCGGCGAAGAAATCTCGCAGCCGACGTACCACGAGTGCGAAGCGGCATACGACGTGATCGCAGAAGCTTTGGACGAGAATAGGCGGCGGCGATGCTTCACCAATCATGCGACTTCGCGCTGCAGCAAGCCATGTGCCCATCCACATGAGAACAATGCTCTCGGGCTCGGGGATATAATTGGGAGGAATGACGGCGACGAAGGCTTCGACGTTATTGTCTGGGTTGATCGCGCGACCCGTAATTACGGCCCCATCCGCTGATACGGCCGAGGCGTTCTCCAATCTCCATCCAGGCAAGTCGACGCCCAAGTCGGTGAGTATGCTTTGGACGGTCCTCATTCCAGACTCCTCGGACCAGCGAAAAGCCTCGAGGCCGCGCGCCGAGTTTCCTACGCCGACGACAATGCTTCCGTCAGCCGAGACGGCGGCCGCCTGGCTGGTCGACAATCCACCGGGTAAATCGCCCAAGACGATCGATTCTCCAGTCGATTTCCACATTACGGCTTGGGTCCCCTGCTTTGCTATCGTCGCGCGGCCAACGATCGTCGTCCCCTCATCAGAGATCGAAAGTGCATCGCTTGGTCCGCTGACTCCGAAATCGGGAAGTCCGACCATGCCTTCCGCGGCGGTCCACTTGAAGGCGCGAAGCCCTCCGATCCCCGCCTGAGAGCCACCCACGACGATTGAACCGTCGGCCGAAACGTCGTTGGCATAACTTTCGACGCCAGGAAGCGATGTGGGAAGATGGCCCAGATCAATGGCTCCGGTTTCCTCGGTCCATCTGAAGGCGTGGAAAGGACTTTGCAATCGTCCGACAACCACCTTGCCGTCGTGCGACAGCGCACTGACCGAGTCCAACACGCCGCCCAGGAGGCGCCGCATGCCTTCTGATTCCGTCCAAAGGAACACACTTCGTTCGGGATACTCATCCGAAATTGTGCCCGCGATGACTTGCCCATCGCCAGAGATCGCGACGCCTATCGTTCCGCGCACGCTTAAATCAGTTCCTAATCCCAGGAGCCCCTCTTCGCGCGTCCATCGACACGCCTCACTGAACGCCTCGTCTTTGTCGATGAGACTCGCCCCAACAACGATCGAACCGTCGCTCGAGATGTTCACCGCTTCGCTGTAGTAGTCGCCTCCCGGTAAATCGCCCAATGCGATAAACGCTGGCTCGCGCGCGGAGCAACGCAATGCGATTGAGCAATAAACTCCAGCGAAGAGAAGAGAACCTCGCAGATATGCGATACCAAGTGATGCAACCAGCGCAAATGTTGCGCACGATGCGTCGCGTTTGCCGCCCATGAGTCGCTCCGACTGCTCTCATTGCCCCTTGCAGGATCTTTTTACCACACCTAATTGGGACGGCCAAATCTTTGGCGAACTCGAGGCGGAATCTGACTCGCGAGTGGCCGGCGTTGTGATCGCTACTACACGCAAAATCCTCCGCGCTGCAAACCTGCGCGTGTAACATCTGTCGTCTGATCGCGCATTAGCACGCAGAGGCGATTGGAGCGAGACGCGAACGCACCGCCCGACGTCTCTTACGGCAACTTTCCACGCGCGACCGCCCTGCCCCGTGCGGCGCAAGCGCGATTTCCTTCCCTTGCGGGGCTGAACACGAAACGAGGGCTGGTCATGAACACAGAATTCGACGCCGAATTTGTCTTGCAGATGGTGGAACAGGCGGAACTGAGCACCGTCGAGGGCGGCGCCTTGATGCAATTGCCCGTGCCGATGGGCGACCGCACGACCGATGGCTGCGGCACGATGATTCTCATCGACCGCATGTTCGGCGGCATCTTCGGCCCGCGGCGGACGGTGCTGTAGGGCGCGGTCCAAGAGGTTCATCGTCTCAACGGCCCGGTCGAGCGGAGGGACGCTCGGCCGGGCTTGCTTTTGTTGGAGCAACGCCAGTCAAATAGGAGGCGGTAGGAGACACGAAAGCGACCTGGCGACATCGACGCGGGATAGCAAATGAAGACTTCGCGGCGCCGTTTGCGATTCAGCGTCGGAGCGTTGCTGCTCCTGATGACGGCACTCGCGCTGACACTCGGTCTTGCCGCTCATCAAAGACGACTGGAGCAACGCGCGCTCGCCGCCGTGGCCGACGCCGAGGGGGTAGTTCTCTATCAAGAATCATCAAGCTGGATGCGCAGCCTCTTCGGGGAAGAATACGGCCGTCAGCCGCAAGCAGTTGACCTGGCGACCAACCGGGGGCGACGGAAGAAATTGGGCGACCCCAAAGCGACAGACGAGGTGCTCGCTCGCCTGAGTGCACTGCCCACGGTTGAAGTGCTCGAGCTTAGCCATAATCCGATTACCGACGAACAGCTTGCCTACTTGAAGCCGTTGCGACGTCTACAAACGCTGTACTTGTTCCGAACGAACGTTGCAGGGGAAGGACTCGCCCACCTTGCTGGCTTGAATAAGCTACGCTCGCTGCATCTCGGCGAAACATCCGCGAGCGATGATGCTGCTGAGCACCTTGGGAGAATGACGCAACTCACGTGGCTGCATTTGGATGGCACGCAGGTCACGGACGCCGGTATCCGCCAACTCGTGAATTTGACGCGACTGAAAAATCTCTCCCTGGAGCGCACGCAGGTCACGGACGCGTCCATCGAGGCGCTGTCGCAGCTCACGTCGCTGCAGGAACTTGTCGTTACGGGCACGGCGATTACCGCGGCCGGGGCAGACCAACTCCGGGCTCTGCTTCCCAACTGCAACGTCGTTGTCGCGTTTGCGCTGGGGAAGATCGCCGATGAGGAATTGCTGTTCGCGCCTGGTGAACCACGCTCGCCCGCGGAAATCAAGGCACGCCTCAAGCATCGATCGATCGACGGCGACGTGGAGGTTGATGCGACGCACCCCGATAACCCCATTGTCGGGCTGCGTCTTTTTGATTGCACCCTGGCGGACGAGGTGATCGTCGATCTCGTTCGCGACATGCCGAAGCTCCGCACGCTCAATCTGCGAAATTGCTTGGCCGGCGATGCGTTGTTAGCCGGCGTGGAGAGTTTGCCTGACTTGACGTACTTGTCGCTCGATGGATGCCAGGTTACGGACGGCGGGCTGAACCACCTAAGCAAGTTTCCTGCGCTGGTTGAACTGTACCTCAACTACACCAGCGTGACGGATGACGGGTTGCCAGCGCTGACCCGCGTCAGCAGCCTCCTCCGCGTTTCGCTGGACGGAACCAAAACCACCCGCACTGGCGCCGAAGCCCTGCGGAAATCCATGCCAGGGTGGGACGTGTACGAGTAGAGCGGCTCACGCCCATTTGGTGCGTCGAGTCCGCACTAGCTCGAGCGGCCACGCACCAAGCGATGGATGCGCTGGAGGATCTCCCGAATGAGCGCGACGGATTTTGGCGGGTGGCGGACCCAGTCGAGGTCGGCGAACCACAGGCTCATCCGCGAGGGGCCGCTGGCTTCGGCGGCGCGCGATTGGTCGACGTGTTCGGCGAAGTTCTGCAGGCGGGCGGCGAAGACGCGCTTGGTCGTGGGGGCGTGGGCGTACCAGGCGATGCGCCGGTCGCCGGGTGACGCTTCGGATAAGCGCGCGACTTTTTCCCATGCCTCGACGCGGCGCAGCGCGCGAGCGGCGTGCGTTCGCGTTGCACGCGATGCGTCGATGGAGAATTCGAACAGGTCGAAGTGTTGCAGGCGCGTGGCACAGCGGCCCAGCATCCAGACGGCGATGGGCGTCATGCGGTCGGGGCAATCGAGCAGATAGAGCCGGATTGCCGCGGGTTCGACGTCCGCGAGCCGGCGGAACTGGGAACGCCAGGGGAGGAGCCAGCCGGTGGGGCGCTCGGCGGGCGGGCGCGCTGCTTGTTCGCGTTCGATGGCCCGGAGTAGCGACGTGAGCCGGGCGGTTCCCGACCAGCGCACGAGGCGCCGCCATTTCTTGATGCGCTTGGCGGCGGGGGCGTAGCGAGGGGATGGCGGCGGAGATGATTGGCACACGGGCATGAGAACACCGTGCGGGGTTGCGGGTCGACGACCTCTTGAAGGATACCGGATTTCGCGC
>CAYSFP010000013.1:10996-58296 GCA_964430075.1 uncultured Planctomycetaceae bacterium
TTGGGCGACCGTCGGGGGCGGAAGGCTGCGAACCCTGCCGGGTTCGATCGTGATCGCGTTGTGCGTCGAAGATTATGCCATCGCCCAGGCGAGGGCGCCCACGACCGGGGCGTCGTCGCCGCAGACGGAGAATTCAAAGCGGTCGAGGTTGCGGAAGCCGTCCAGCGCGTGGCGGCGGTACTCCTCCTCGGCGAGGCGGCGGTAGCGCATCCGGACCGCCGGCGCGAGGTCGCACACGCCGCCGCCGATCACCAGGCGGTCGTAGTCGCCCAGGTAGTTGACGCACAATAGCGTGATGCCGAGGGCGCGGGCCTGGTCGTCGAACAGCTCTTGGGCGAGCGGATCGCCCTCGGCCGCCAGCTCGCGGAGCTGCTTGGCCTTGTCGCGAACAGGGCCCGCGACCTGATTGAGCGGATGCGAGGCCCACTCGGGCAGCGCGAGCCGGTACTCGAGTTGGTGGACCAGGCCGCTGAGCGACACGGCACTCTCGGCCGTGGCGTAGGCGTTGCCTTTGAGGAGCTTGCGGTCGTGTTCGTAGCGGAAGGCGTACTCGGGCAGCAGGATGTGGCCGACGTGGCCGGCGCGGCCTTCTTTGCCCTGGATCGCTTTGCCCCCGCGGACGGCGCCGCCGCCGAGGCCGGTGCCGACGATCGCGATGAACAGCGAGTCGAGCGTTTCGTCGGGAAGCGAGGCCGCCGGGACGCGATCCCAAACGAGCGAGCGGCTACGGATGGCGTACTCGCCCAGCGCGGCGGCCTGGCCGTCGCCGAGGTAGCGGACGCTGATGCCGGCGTGGTGCTGGCGCAGGGCCTCTTCGAGCCCGCCGCGGATGGGGTAGTTGTCCCACAGGTCGCGGTCGAGATTGGGCGTGGCGAGCAGGATGCCGTCCATCGTGGCCGGTCCCGGCGTGGCAATGGCGGCGCGCGGCACGTCGGCGAGCGTGATTCCGAGCGTTTTCGTGGCCTCGAGGGCCGCGGCGACGATCGCGGCGATCGAACTCTGCGGCCCTTTCTCGGGCGTGGTGCGGAACTGCGGGGAAACGTAGACAATCTCGCGCCGGTCGTTGCCGACCGCGAGGGTGCTGGTCGTGCCGCCGACGTCGACGCCGATGGAGTAAGTCAAGGAAAGCGCCCTTGTAAGGAGGGAGGGGATGGGATGCGCCTCCGATTATCGAAGACGCGGCGGTGGGTTGGCAAGGACGGGGCGTGCAAAGTGGAAGGCGAACAGAGGGCCAGTCAATATAATCGATGCTGTTGCTCCGTAGACCCAGGCCGAAACGACGTCGAGCAAAGAAGATGGGCCTTCTCTCCAAGACAAATCCCGCTGCGACGCGCGAATCGGTCATGCGTCACGCCGCCATTTTCGGGGGCGTGGTCGCGATTGGTTACCCGATTGCATGCTGGTTTGCCTCCGGCGCCGGGCTGTGCGCGCACTGGCCCGTGCTTTATCCCCTGTTCATCATCCTGGGATCAGCGCTTGGCGGATTGCTTGAGTGGCAGACGCTCGACATGATTCCCGTCGAGGAGATCGTCAAGGAAGTCGAAGAAGAGTTCGACATACGCATCGACGAAGCAAGAATTGAGAAGATCGAGACCGTGGAGGATCTATTGAACGCCGTGCTCGATGCAATCTGCTCGCAGCCTCCCAAAAAACGACAAAGCGAAAGCGAGATTCGCGAGAACGTGTGGGCGCGGTTGAGAATGCTCATCGTGGAACAGATGGGCGTGGACGAAGACGAGGTTGTGCCCGCGGCGCGGTTCTACTACGAACTGCAGTAAGTTCGACTTTTGCAGATGGTGAAACCGCGAATCACGCGAATCGACGTGAATCTCGCCGAGAAGCATGGATTTCGTCGTTGGTTCAGGTCGTGCACGGACCTGCAAATTCCACGATGACAGCGGGCCGCCATCGAACGGCTCCTGATTCGCGATGATTCGCCTGATTCGCGGTTGCTCCGAAAAGTGCAATCGTCGAAGTAAGGAATTGGGCAGATTACCTCCACGGCGACGAACCGCCCGCCCCCTTTCACTAGGGAGCGCCCGCCGGCGTGCGAAGCTGGTCGAGGTCCCAAATCAGCACGGTCGAGTCGTCGCGGCTTGTTGCCAGCCGCTTGCCGTCGTGGGAGAAGACCAGCTTGCGGAGAACGTTGGGTTGGACCTCAATCGACGCGATTTGCTCCAGCGTCTCGACGCTCAGCACGGCGACGCTCCAGGACCGGCCTTCTGCGGCGACCCTGTCGACGACCTGCGCCAGCGCAATCAACTTGCCATCGGGCGAGAACGCCGCAAGGTTTGCGTACGATCCGGGAAGCACGACTTCGCGGAGCACTTCCTTGGAAGCGAGGTCGCGCAGCCGCAGCGTTGTCGAGGGGCGAACTATCGTCGCCGTCGGCGACGCGGTCGGGGCCGGCTGCTCGAAGGTCGCCAGGCGTTTGCCGTCGGGCGAGAGCAGGAAGTCCCGCCAGGGTTCGTCTGTTGAAAGCACGTCGACTTCGCGTCCCGTGGCGACGTCAAACGTATAGATCTTCCCTTTGTTGCGGTCGCCCAAGAGCAGCAGGGACGCGTCCGGCGCGAATTGGACCTGGTCGAGGGAAAATCCGCGTGCACCCGAATCGCCGAAGGGATCGGGGTGGACGTCGGGCCGGCCGTCGGGCGCTTCTTCGATCGTGACGCCGCTAGGCCGAATGTCGCGTTGGGCCAGCCGGCGCCCGGTTTTTCGATCGTAAGAATTCAGCCGCAGATCCGACCCGAAGGAGTAAAACTGGTTGCCGTCGGGGGAGAACGCGACCTCGACGCTCCGCTCGCCGCCACTCCTACCGTGCCCGGGCAGCTTGAGGAGCTGGTCGCCGGTTGCCAGATCCCACAGCCGCAGCGAATCGTCCAAGCTGCATGAGAGCAGTGCTTCGCCGCCCGGCGCGACGGCCATCGCCGCCACCCAGCCTTCGTGCCCGAGCACGTGGCGTTGCTCTCCGCCGGCGGCGTTCCAGACGCGAATCGTGCCGTCCATGCTGGCCGTTGCGACAAGTTCGTCGTCAGGCGTCCACGCGACGCCGAACACGTCGGCGAGATGCCCCGTCGCCTGATCGCTCAGTCGCTCGCCCGACTTCAAGTCCCACACGTTCATCGCGGCCCACGTGCCAATGCTCGCCAGGAGGCGCCCGTCGGGCGAGACGTCAACGCCGCGCGGCATGATGGCTTCCGTTTCCAGTCGACGCACGCGCTCGGCCGTGATCACGTCGAAGAAGTCAACGACGTTTGTTGAGTTGGGGACGATGAGCTGTCTGCCATCGGCTGAGAAGCACATGCCCTCGCGCGAGTAGTCGTAATTTGGTCCTTCGATCGCCAGGATCATTTGCCGCGAGGCGACGTTATAGAGCCGCGCCACCGCCTGGTCGTAGTCGCCGACGGCCAGTAGCGAACCATCGGGCGAGAATCTCACGACGCCGGCGCCCTCGGGTAGGCCTTCGAGCTTTTCGGGCTGTTCGTCCACGGCGACGTTCCACAGCAGCACGCCTTGGCGTCCCGCTGACGCAAGCAGCTCGCCGCTGGGGGAGAATTCGAGCGACTCGACCACGCCCACGAATGGGCTGCGGCGAACGATCTCCTCGCCGGACGCCACATTCCAGAGCCGCAGCGTGCCATCGCCAAAGACCAAAGCGATCTGCGCGCCGTCGGGGGAGTACGCGATCTGCTGAGCTCGCGGTCCGGCGCTACGATCCCACTTGGCGCGGCGCACGGCGGACCAGGACTCCGCGTTCCAAACCACGAGTTCGATGCCGATGTCGTCCGCCATGGCGAGAGTGGCAATCTCGTTGCCCGCGGCCGAAACGCAGAACGCCACCAGTTGCCCAGAGCCGTGATCGATCTCATGAACGAGTTTGCCGGAGCGTGCATCCCAGAGCCGGACCTGCTGACTCTGGCCGCCGACGGCGAACGTCTGGCTGTCGGGCAAGAACGCGATTCGCTTCCACATGAAGCCCGGGTGCCGATAACGCAGGGAGCCCAGCCGGGTCGTGGCGCCGGGGGGCAGCGGATCGCCGTAGCGGTCGACGGCGGTTGCCTGTGGTCCGGCCGAGGCCGCGTCGCCGTCGCCGGGATTGGCAGGCGACGCTTGAGCCGCGGCGGCGCTCTGGCCGTCGGCCGGGCGTTGCTGCGGCTGTTGTGCCAGCGCCAGTTCGGCGCGCAAGCAAGTGACGACGGCGAGGGCAGACGCCATCGCAACGACGAGCGCGAACGTTTCGCGCGGGCGCAGTCGGCGGGCCAGCGGCCGTGCGTCGTCGAGAATGGCGTCGATCCGGCTCTCGACCTGCGAACTTCGCGCCATGAAGATCGCGTCCGCGGCCACGCGCCGCGGAGCGGCGGTCATACGGCCGGCAATCTCGAGCAAGTGGTGCGCGTAGCGGCGGCGATCGCCCACCTGCGCGACGGCGTAGTCGTCGCAGATCGTTTCGGCTAACGTCGCCAACTTGCGGCGGAGCAACCAGGCGAGCGGATGAAACCAGTAGAGGCAGCGATTGATCTCGGCGAGCGCCGTCCACAACGGGTCCCGGCGATCGACGTGCGCTTGCTCGTGCCGCAAGACCGAGGCCAGCAGCGCGCCGTCCCAGTTGCGGCAGTCGCTCGGCAGCACAATGCGGGGCCGCAGGAATCCCAGCGTCAGCGGCACGCGCACGGCGTCGCACTCGAACACCCGCGCGCCGGCGAAGCGCCGCAATTTCAACGGGCGGCAATGATGGTTCAGGCGGCGTGCGGCCCACACCCCCAGGGCGAAACGACAGACGAACATCAACACGCCGCAGGCGTAAACGGCAAAGAGCGCGACCGACCAGGTGAGCCAAGACGATCCGGCCGTGCGGGCGGCGGCGCGTCTGCGCTCCACACGCCGCTCGTCGTCGCGCGGCGTTGCGAGCTCCGGGTCTTGCTCTCCCCCGGCGGCGCCGGCCTCGAAGAGGCTGGCCTCTGCCTCGCCAAGGCGTGCCGCTTCGGCGACCGCTGCGCGGGTCGCATCGTCGAGAGACGCAATGTCTTCCGCCGCGCTGGGCGGCATGCTGCCCTCGGTCGCCAACGGCCACAAGGCCGCCAGTTGTTGCGGAAGCGCGAACGTCGGCAGCACGGCCGGCAAGAGCGGCAGGCTGAGCATCGCGGCCAGGACGCCGCACCACGCGCGGTGATGAACGTTGCGGTTCCGAATCCGCAACGCGGCCAGCAACGCCGCCGCGGCAAGCGCGAGGAGCGCCGCTTTCACGGAGGCCGTCAAGAGCGTCGCGAGGCTGCCGTCGATCGCTTGCGACATGTCATGTCCCCCGTTTCTTGCGTGTACGGCCGCTGGATTTCGAGGCGTCGCTGGCGGCGCCGGTTCGACTGGCAATTCGCCGCGCCAGTTCTTCGAGTCGTTGGGGCGATACGATTTCGCCGTCGACCATGCCGACCAAGAGATCTTCGAGCGAGCCGTTGCAGAAGCGATTGATGATTCCGCGCACCGCGTCGGCGGCCACGGTGCGCGACGCCGCCGTGGGAACGTAGACGAAGGTCCGTCCCTGGGTCTCGTGGGACACGTACCCCTTCGCTTCGAGCCGCCGCAGGATCGTCCGCACGGTGGAGTCCTTGAGCGATTGCGCGGGCGCAAGCTCGGTGCGGACGACTTCCGCCGTCACACACCCGCGATGCCACAAAATGGACATCACCGAGTTCTCCAGCTCGCTCAAGCGAGGCTTTTCCTGCCGCGGCATGGTCGATCTCCTGGCGCTACGGCATGTAGCGCTACGGAATGTAACACAGTGGATCGACGAGCGTCAACTGTTTTTTTTGCAAATAGGCGAGTCTCGTCCGGCCGGCAGACGCGGTCGTCGGCTCGCTTTAAAGCGAGAAGCCCCAGGAGGACTGCAAAGTCGTTCGGAGTCGGTCATTCTGAGGCCCTGTCGGTCATTCTGAGGTCCTCCGAAGAATCTTGATTCCGTCTCCCCTGAATGTTTCCCTCGTTCAGCATGCTGCCCGCAAGACCCTTCGGCCGATCCTTCGGAAGACCTCAGGACAGGCTCTCAGGGTGACCGTTGGCGACTTTGCAGTCCTCCTGCGAGAAGCTCAACGCATTTCCGATGTCCGCGGAGCCGTCCTGTACAATGCTCCTTGAGGAGGGACGGCATGGCTCACGACGACGCGGAAAAACGCCGCGAACTGATTCTGGCCGACGAGTGGGATTTTTCGGTCGGTCGCGACGCCGAGCGTACGGGTGATGAGGAAGTCGAGCTGCGGCCGCCGCGGTCTTATTGGCAGGCGCTGGGCGACGAGCCGATTCGGGTGGGGATCGTCGAGTTTCGCATCATGGCGTTTCTGGCGACGCGGCCGTACCACGCGTTCACGCGGCAGGAGATTGCCCAGGCGGCCACCAGCGCGAGTCGGCCGGTGGCGGAGGGGGACGTCGATCGGTACGTCGGGCTGCTGCGCGATCAGTTGGGCGTGCTGAGCGATTTTGTGCAGACGGTGCCGTATGTGGGGTACCGGTTTAAGGCGTGAGGGGGGCGCGATGTATTGACGTCTGCGCAACAAAGGAGCCACGCTGGCTGTCGGCTGTCGGCTTTCAGTTGTCGGCCAGAAGAAAAAACGCCTGCTTTCTGGCCGATAGCCGATAGCCGCCCAGGTTCTGCGATCATTGACGCCGCAGACCTCAATAGCCGCGCAACCAGCGGTCGCGGCTTTCTGGCTACCACAACACTTCCGCGTGGGCGACGGGGCCGTCGAAGGAAATCGTGTCCGAGACGTCCAAATAGCTGCCGGTCTGCACGGCGTTGATGTAACTGCTGGTCGTCACGGCATTGAACCAGTGGGAGGCCATGTAACCCGCGGCAAGCCGCAGGTGGCCGCGGGGGCCGGTCCAGGAGAGGCCCAACTCGTAATCGAGCAGGGTCATGACGCGGTCGTCGCGCCAGTCGGCCTGGGCGAGCAGGATGTCGCCGGTGGTGTTGCGCATGGCGTAGTGTGAGCTGAACTGACCCACCAGCGGCGACACGCTGGATCGACCGTAGATGGAGATCCGCGTGTTGCCGAGCTCGCGGTGGCCGCTGAGGCCGAGCTTCATGCCGCCGCCGTCGAACGACACATCGGCATTCGTGCCGATCGTGCCGCCGAAGCCGCCGGCGAATTCGCCCTGCTGCGCGAAATCTTGTTCGAGGTGGGCGTAGCGGAGCCCCACGCTGCCGTAGAGGGCGTAGCACTCGTACTCGACGAGCTGCGCGTTGTACTCGCCGTCGGCGAGTTGGAATTCGAGACCCGCATTGGCGTTCAGCGGGCCGATGCTGGCGTCGAGCGCGGCGCCGGGGTGCGTGACGAACGAGCCGACCGTTCCGCCGCCGCCGGGGAGCGCCGGCAGGTCGACGCGATCGGTGGCCGACGCGTTGAACGAAGTGTACGACCCGACGATGCTCGTGCAGTCGCTCAGCCACCACGAACCGCCGACGCGCCATGTGGGCTCGTAGGTGAAGTCCGTGACGCCGATCTGGCCGAACGGCACGGTGCCGGGACCGCCCAAGCCGTTCTGCTGCTGGGCGTGCGTCACGTCCGCGCCGGTCGGGTGCAGGAAGAGGAACTCGCCGAAGACGCTGCACAAGTTCTGCTTGGGCTGCTGCTGTTGCTGCACGACCTGCGCATACATCGGCTGGGCCATCGGCACGCCGGTGACGCAGGGGACGCCGTACTGGACGCTGTTGTAGGGAATCTGACCGGCGACGGTCGGCGTTTGCACCACGGGACCTTGGGCCGGGATGATCGTGGGCGGCTGCTCGATGACCACCGGCGACGTATCGACGCCGTGCAGGCTATCGAGGTGCACGGCGCCGTCGGCGCCCACCATGAGCTGCTGGGCGTGGGCGGGCGACGCCCCGTGCAACGCGGCGGCAACAGCCGCGAGCGCCACAAGGGACGACGCGGTGCGGCGGCGCCGCGTGACTCGACCGCGATGGCTGGCCGGCTTGGGCATGAGGAGCGTCGCCAGAAAAGCAGGGAACTGCAGCGTGCCCACAGGCGCGAGCTCGTCGGCTGCAATGGGGCGAGACTTAATAGGAAAGTCGGAATTTGCGGTCAATATCCCTGGACCGGCAGCGCCAAGCTCGATTTCCTTGACTACCCAGATGACGCATTTTAGCATGGCTAGATCAAGCTAAGGACTGTCCAGACCCGCGTGAAGGCCCCGCAAGCCAAGACGCCAGCGGGGGGTTCGGTTGGGACGAAGACGGACGCGACTCCCACGCCGCAGAGCATTTTTGGGAGTCACGCCGATGAGTCGTTGGTTGGGAGGCGTCCGCAAAAAACGGGCTCATCGCGCGGACCGACGGGCCCCGTCGCTCCGCCGCAGCTTGCTGTTCGAGCTGTTGGAGGATCGCAGGCCCCTGGCCGCCGACGCTTTCGAGCCCAATGACACCCTGGCGACGGCGACCGTCCTGGGGTCGCCGCAGTTCGTAACGGTTTCCGCCCTCACCATTCACGACGCCAGCGACGTCGATTTCTTTCGCGTCACGGCGAACCAAACGGGCAAACTGGTCGTCCGCAGCCTGTTCGAACATGCGGCCGGCGACCTGCGGCTGGATGTGCTCGACAGCGACGGGACGGTCATCGCATCGTCCAACGCCTCGTCGGCTCAAATCAACCAAGAGCTCGTCACGCTTCCGGTCGTTTCGCAACAGCTCTACGTCGTGCGCGTGCAGGGCGCGGTTAGCGGCGCGTTGAACGACTACGACCTCGAGATTCAGAACGTCGCGGCGCCGATCCCCACCGGCGTCTTTCTCCATCCGGCCGACGATACAGGCGCCTCGAACAGTGACAACGTGACGGCAAATCGCACGCCGCGGTTCTTTATCGATGCGGACCTGCTGAACTTCGCCGGCGTGACGATCGACCCGCCCGCCGGCGGCGCCGGCGCGGATGTGGAAGTGCAACTGGTGGGCTCGAACACGGGCGCCGTCGTCACGCTCAACGCGACGCGCGTCAATCAGTCGCTGTGGTCGGCTACCGTGACCAGCGCACTGGCGCCGGACCGGTACTTCGTCCAAGCGGCGACGCGGATTCGCGACGGCGCCACGCCCGCGGCGACCGGTCGCACGCAGTTGTCGGCGCCCTTGTGGCTGACCATTCTCGCCGACGAGCAAGGCCCGCAGATCAGCGGCGTAAGCGTGATGGGCTACCCGGCGTACAATCTGTTCGGCGGCACGCCCGCGCAACACACGCCGCTGGTGACCGGCCTGACCATTACCGTGACCGATGGGCCGAATCGCACGTTGCCGGGATTCGCCAATCTGGCACTGGACCCCGCGAGCGCGATCAACCCGGCGGCGTACAGCCTGGTCGGCGACCGGGTGGGGGCGATCGCGGTGTTGCCGGCGCCCGTTGAGATTGGTTCTGCGGTCGACGGCCAGCCGGCCACGGCCCGGATCTCGCTCCAGTTGGTCCATCTTCAGTCGCTGCCCGACGACCGTTATACACTCACGATCCGCGACAGCTTGCGCGATCCGGCGGGCAACGCTTTGGATGGGGAAGCGTTCGCGTTCCCCGGCGGCATGGTCTTTCCCACCGGCAACGGCGCGCCGGGCGGCGACTTCGTCGTGCGCTTCACCGTAGACTCGCGCCCCGAGATCGGTTCGCATGTCGCGCAGAGCATCAACGTCGACGCGAATGGCAATTTCGTCTGGGATGTCGCCAACAGCCAGATCGGCGGCGACGTGACCAATGCCGACGTCAGTTGGACGCTGCCGGTGAAGAACGCCGACGGCACGACGGGCCTCGGCGGATTCAACGTGCACGACGTTCTGTTGGCGGGCAAATTCCGGGGCAGCGCGGCGCCGGTCATTCCTGGTTCGCGCTACTTCGACCAGTTAGCGGCGTTCGGCAGCTCGGCGGAGCTGGGCGGCGCGTTCCGCTGGATTATCGATACCGACAGCGACGGCGTCGTGACCCTGGGAACCGACATCCGCACATTTCAGCCCTTGCTGCCCAATTTCAACGTAGCCGGCGCCATTCCGATCGCCGGCAACTTCAACGGCAACCGGGACGACGGCGACGAGATCGGCCTCTACAACGCCGGCAAGTGGGGCCTCGACGTCAACCGCAACTTTATCATCGAGGCCCACGAGATCGTCGCGACCAACCTGCTGGGGCTGCCGATCGTCGGCGACTTCGACGGCGACGGGAGCGACGACCTGGCCGTGTTCAACAACAACCAGTTCTTCTTCGATCTGCGCGCCAATGGCTTCGGCGGCGCTGACCAGACGCTCGTGTGGGGCTTCCCCGGCGTGCTCGATCGCCCCGTGGCGGCGGACATGGATCAGGACGGGATTGATGATATCGGGCTGTGGGTTCCGCGGGCCAATGGGGCGGAATGGTACGTCCTGGCTTCCAACGATCTCGGCCGGACGAAGCGTGCCCCTGGAACCATTGCCACGCTGAACCACGCGTTTTCGCCGGCGCCGTTCGGGCACGACATCTACGCGGAATTCGGCAACGAGCGCGCCCTGCCGATCCTGGGCAACTTCGATCCGCCCGGGTTCGGCGGCGAAACCATGCCCGCCGGGTTCATTCCCGGCGACTTCGACGGCACCGGCCAGGTCGACGGCAACGATTTTCTGCGCTGGCAAACGAGCTTGGGCTCGACCGTGGCCAGTCGCGGCGCGGGAGCCGACGGCAACGCGGATCGCACCGTGGATCGAATCGATCTGGCGGTTTGGAAGTCGGTGTTCAACACGGCGGCAGCCGTTGATCAGGCGCTCGTACAGAACCTCGCGGAGAACAGCGCCGAGAACGTCCGTCTCGACGATCCGCCGACGGCCCCGGCACAGTTCACGCATGATCCGTCGGCCCTTGCAGCAGTGCAGCCGGCGAAGCCCGGCTCGCGTGCCCGCTACCGACCGGCGGCGCTTGCAACGCCGATGCGCGCACCGGCCTCTCCTCCGCCGACCGCTGCCGTTGAGCGCTCAACGGCGCTCGCCGTCGGCGGCCTGATCAGCGGCAGCGCAGACTCGCCGAGCGACGTGCGCGCGATCGACGAGATGTTCGTCGACTGGGAAGGCGTTGCTGGAAGGGGCATGTGATAAGATGACGGCCATGGCAGGCCCTTCATCGACTTCAGCGCCGGTTCGCGACGACGCCGCCACGATGCTGCCGGCACAACTTGCCGCCGCGTGGCCGTTGGCGGAGTGGGATGCCGTTCACGCGGTGGTTGCCGTCTCCGGCGGGGCCGACAGCATGGCCTTGCTGCACGCGCTGCGCGCGGCCAAGCAAGGCAGCCGCGGCGCGGGTCGCGTGTTTGCCGTGCATGTGAACCACAAGTTGCGCGGCGCCGAGTCGGACGCCGACGAGCGGTGGCTGCGCCAGCAGTGCGAGCAGCTCGACATGCCGCTGATCGTGTGCGAAGGCAACACAGCGGCGCTGGCGGTCGCACAGGGCGACGGAATCGAAGCGGCGGCGCGGTCGCTGCGGTACGAGTTGCTTGTCGAGGCAGCGCACCATCTCGGCGCCCGGTACGTGGCGACGGCCCATACGCGGGACGACCAGGTCGAAACGGTGCTATTTCGGCTGCTGCGCGGCAGCGGGCTGCGCGGACTGGCAGGCATCCCGCGACGCCGAATGTTGTCGCCGACGGTTACGCTCGTGCGACCGCTGCTCGATTGCTCGCGAGCCCAGGTGCTCGCCCATTTGGAATCGCTGGGGCAACCGTGGCGCGAAGATTCGACCAATGCGACCTCGCACTTTGCTCGGAATCGAATTCGCCGCGAGTTGCTGCCGCTGGCGCGCGACTCGGTACATGCGGACGCCGATGCCGCGATCACACGGGCCGCCGAGCAGGCGGGGGAAGTGCAAGAATTGGTCGACGCGCTGGTCGAGCAGTTGCTCGCCCGGTGCCGGGTGGACGCGGCGCCGTCCGCAAGCGTGCTGCTCGAGGTCGCTCCCTTGGCAGGATCGGCGCCGCTGCTGGTGCGCGAAATGCTCCGCCGAGCCTGGCGCGACGCCGGTTGGAGCGAGCAGGCGATGACGCACCGCTGGTGGCGTCAACTGGCGACGCTGGCATCCGGCAGGACGGGCGAAGCAGGCGATGCCCTGAACCTGCCGGGAGACGTTCGGGCGCGGCGCGAAGGGGACGTGCTGCGATTGGAGCGCGGCGAGGGGTGAGGAGATAGGGATTGTGGAGGACGAAGCGAAGACGCAAGCGTGGGGGCGCGATCGTGTTCACGCTAGCACGCGCCGTGCACGGCCTTTGCCTTGACCCCAATCGCTAGCGGCAACTACTATCCGCCGCCTCACTTTCGCGCAACGATCTTGCGACGCGCCGCGCACGGCGCTTACGCATGGTCTCGGCCCCAAGGCGCCCGTCCTATCGTCGCCCGCGTCGTCAACGCCTGCTGGAGCGTGTTCAAGGTCGGCCTCGGCGTCGTCGGCGTCGCCGTCGTCGTCGGGGGCGTCTTCATGTACGCGCGGATGGACGACGAGATCCGGCAGCGCGTCCAGCGGCTGCTCGCCGAGCAGTATCCCGAGCTGACGGTGAGCGTCGGCGGCGCGCGGCTGGTCGAGGGACGCGGCATCGCGGTGTACGACCTGCAATTGGCGGATCCCAGCGCGCCGCCCGGCGGCGACTCGCTGCTGTCGATCGACGAGCTGATGCTCGCGTGCGACGCCCAGCTGGTGAAGCTGATGCAGGGGCCGCCGGACGTGACGCGCGTCGAGGTGAAACGCCCAAGACTGGCGGTCCGCCGCAATCGCGGCGGACGCTGGAACGTGGCGAGCCTGCTGCCCAAGAAACCGCTGGGAACACGCCCGCCGCAGATAATCATCCACAACGGGGCGCTATCGATCCGCGACGAGCTCAATCGCGAGGCGCCGGCGATTTCCCTCGGGGAACTCCACCTGACGATCACGCCGACGACTTCGCCGGGCGACGGCGGGGCGACGGGGCTGAAGATCGACGGCTCGCTGGGCGGCGCGATCGCCCGCCGCATCGACGTGCAGGCGACCGTGCAAGGCCCGAACTGGCAGGGCGCCGGGACGATCGATATCGAACAGTTGCAGCTCGACGAGCAACTGACGGCGTGGGCCCGTCCGCTGTTGCCGCCGTGGCTGCAAACGGTGCGCGCCTCGGCGACTCTCGACGGGAACGTCGCGGCGTCGTGGAACGATCTGCGCACGCCGCCGAAACTGCAGGCAATGCTCGCCGTCGCGGGCGGGCGCGTAGAAGATCCGCGCTTGCCGGCCCCGATCACCGAACTGGCCGGCCGGCTGAGCGTCGACGGCGAGCGGCAGGAAATCAAGGACCTGCACGGCCGCTGCGGCCCGGCGGCGGTGGCGATCTCGCTGAATCGCACCGGGTGGAATCTGCGGGCGCCGCTGGCGCTCGCGGCCCGCGCGGACAATGTGCCGCTGGATGGGCCGCTGCACGGGCCGATCTACCACCTGCTTCTGACTGTGGAGTCCGAGGGCCTGGAAATCGCCGGCCTGCTCCGCGAGCAGTGGGATAAGTACCAACCGGAAGGCGTCGTCGACGCGACCATCCAAGGCACGTTCGACGGGGCGACGTGGACGCCCACCGCGATGCTCGCCGGGCGCGAGCTGTCATTCGAATCGGAGAAGTTTCCGTATCGGCTGGAGCACGGCTCCGGCACGATTCGCTGCTCGCCGGCGACGGCCGACCAGCCCGAGCGCGTGGACATCGGTATCACAGCGTACAGCCGCGAGACGCCGCTGCACATCGTCGGCCAGGTGATCGACCCGCAGCCGGGCGCGGCGGGGTGGGTGCAGATTACGGGTGAGAACCTCGAAGTCGATCAGGGCATGCTTGCGGCCATCCCCAACGTCACCTGCAACAAGGTGATCGGCGAGCTGCGGCCGGCCGGGCGGTTCAACGTCGCCTGGCGGCTCGATCGGCCGGCGCCGAACACCGAGCCGCGCACCCAACTTCGGCTCGAGCTGACCGACATGCGGATCAACTACGAGCAGTTCCCGTATCCGCTGCGCGTCGTTCGGGGCGTCATTGCGGCGGAGGACGACAGTTGGACATTCACGGAACTTGTTTCGGCGGGCCGACGCCCCGTGAAGGGACATGGCTGGCTGCGGCCAACGGCGGACGGCGCCCACGAGCTGGCGCTGCGATTTACGGCCGAGCAGGCGCCGCTGGACGACGCGCTCTTCAATGCCCTCAAGCCCAACGTGCAACAAGCGTGGATGCAACTGAAACCGTGGGGCTACGTCGATCTGGAAGTCAACGTCGGCTACCGCATAGGCCAGCCGCAGCCGAGCGTCGGCGTGATCATCCGCCCGCAGGAGTCGATGAGCCTGCGGCCGGAGTTCTTCAAGTATCTCATGGAGAAGGTGTCGGGCACGATCTCGTACCACGATGGTCGCATCGACCTCTCGCAACTGCGGGCCGTTAACGACAACACAGTAATTCGCACCAATGGCCGCGGACAAGTGTGGCCCGACGGACGGTGGGAGGTTGAGCTCAGCGGGCTGACGGTCGATCACCTGGCGCCGGGGCTGGAATTGGTGTCGGCGCTGCCGCCCAAGCTACGCGGGCTGATCGAGCGGCTGAAACCCACGGGAAACTTTACGTTGCACAACGGCGTGCTGACGTTCCGGCAGAATGCCTCGCAGATTTCGCCGCTGGAGGTGGACTGGGACGTGCAGCTCGATTGCCACCAGACGAACTTGCAGTGCGGCGTCGATCTGAAATACATCGACGGCACAGTGCGATTGGAGGGTCGAACCGACGCGGCCGGCAGCTATAGCGCGGGCGAGCTGGAACTCGAGAGCGTGACGTTCCAGGACGTGCAGTTCACGAACGTGCGCGGCCCGTTATGGGCCAACGAGAGCAGATTCCTGTTGGGCAAGAGCGCGACCGATCAGCGGCAACTGCCGACGCGGCGCCTCACCGGCAACGTGTACGACGGCACGCTGTCGGCCGACGCGTGGGTCACGTTCGACAACTTCTTGCCGCAATACCGGGCCGACGTGCAGGTCACGGGCGCCGACCTGCGGCGGGTCGTCATCGAGCGATTTCACAATCAGGCCAACTACAACGGCAAGATCGACGCCAACGTGACGATCGGCGGCCGCGGGTCGTATCTCGAATCGCTCGTCGGCCAGGGCGACGTGCACATCCGCGACGCCAACCTGTACGAGCTGTCGCTGTTGGCCAGCATGGTGAAGATGCTGCGGACCGGCGCCGCCGACAACACGATGTTCACGCAAAGCGACGTCGCCTTCCGTCTGCAAGGCAAGCACATCACGCTCGACAAGATCGACTTCCTGGGCGACGTGATCAACCTGTACGGCCAGGGAACGACCGACTTCGACCAGAACCTGGAGCTGGCGTTCTCGGCCGTGCTGGGGCGGCACGACTACAACCTGCCGCTGGTGAAAAGTTTCCTGCGGCAGGCGAGCGACAACACGGTGCGGCTGTACGTCGACGGCAAGTTGTCCGACCCGCGGGTGACGACCGAAGCGTTTCCGGGCATTTCGCACATGTTTCAGCAGATCGGAGCGGACTTGAAGAACCCGTTCGAGGCGGCGGAGCGGCGTGCGGAAGAGCGGCGACGGCTGGCGGCGCAGTTGCCGCAGGGGGCGGTACAGTGACGGTTCTCCTCCAACATCCAGGAGACGAACAATGAACATCGGCCTCACGGGCGGCGCCCTGGCCAGCGCGGCCGGCGCCCCGCTGGCTCAGTCGGGCGGCGCCGAGACGGAACGCTCGCAGAAGGACGCGTCGGTGCGCGAGCGGCTCGCCGACGCCCAGAGCCAGAGCGAACGGGCCAGCGGCATCGGCACAACCGACGCGGATCAGCAAACCGACGAACGCGACGCCGACGGCCGCCGGCTGTGGGAGCAACAAGAGAATCGCAAGAAGGCCGCCGCGGAGGGAGACGCGGCCGAACCTCGCCGCGCGGCGAAGGATCCTACCGGCGTGAGCGGCAACGCGCTCGATTTGACGGGCTGAGGCGCGCGGCGGAGAATCAGCGGTTCGACTCTCACAGAAACAAGGCAAACCACAGAGGACACAGAGTGTACAGAGGAAGAAGAAAGAACCGCTGATGAACGCTAATAAACGCTGATAGGAATGCATTTCATTAGCGTCCTGTCAGCGTTAATGAGCGGTTCCATGCCTTTCCTTCATTCTTACTCCGTGACCTCTGTGTCCTTGTGGTAAATGCCCTGGCCCATTCGCCTTTGCTCGCGGTAAGAAGTAATTGACGCCATGAAGTTCACCAAGATGCAGGGCGCCGGCAACGACTATGTTTATGTCGATTGCTTTGCCGAGAAGGCGCCACGGGACATCGAAGGGCTCGCCCGGGCGATTTCCGATCGGCACTTCGGCGTCGGCGGCGACGGGTTGATTCTCATCTGCCCGGCCGAGGGCGCCGACGCCGAGATGCGGATGTACAACGCCGACGGCTCGTACAGCGAGATGTGCGGCAACGGCATTCGCTGCGTCGCGAAGTATGTCTACGATCACGGCATCATCCAGCGGGACGTGTTGCGGATCGCCTCCGGCGGCCGGACGTACGAGCTGCAGCTCACGCTGGCGGGCGGCAAGGTCGACCGCGTGCGCGTCGATATGGGCGAGCCGATTCTCACCAGCAGCGAAATCCCCACGACGCTACCCGGCGATCCGCCCATCGCCTCGCCGCTCGCCGTCGGCGGCCGCATGCTTGCCGTCACCTGCGTGTCGATGGGCAACCCGCACTGCGTGATGTACTTCGACGAGTTGACCGACGAGTTGGTCCTCGGTACGGGCCCGCCGGTCGAACGCGATGCGCATTTTCCGCGCCGCGTGAACGTCGAATTCGTCCAAGTGCTCAACCGCGAGACTGTGCGGCAGCGCACGTGGGAGCGGGGCTCGGGCGAAACGCTTGCGTGCGGCACCGGCGCCTGCGCCGTGTGCGTGGCCGGCGTGCTCACCGGCCGCACCGAACGGCGGCTCGCCGTCAAACTCTTGGGCGGCGACCTGCAGCTCGAGTGGAACAAAGCCGATAACCACGTGTATATGACCGGCCCGGCGGTGGAAGTGTTTAGCGGCGTTTGGGGACGGGGAAATTAACCGTAGAGAACGCAGAGATCACGGAGGATGAGACGAGATGGCGAGAGTTTGGAAGTAAGGGCTCAAAAATCAGAGGAACGAGACGGGTTGGGTTGTCCTCAAACGTCGTGTTTCACTCTTATCTGGTCGTTTTCTGACTCTGCGTTCTCCGCGCACTCTGCGGTGAAAGTAGTTTGCAAGGATTGGCAGCATGAAGGGTTGGTACGGACTGGGCATGCGGGCGGTGGCGTTTGGCGCCGCCGGGTTGACGCGTGCGCTGATGGGCACGCTCGACTATCAGGCGTTGTTCTACGACGAATCGGTCGACGCGATCTACGGTACGGAGCGGCCGCGGATCTACGTGTTCTGGCACGAGTACATCCTGCTGCCGCTGCACATTCGCGGGCATTGCCATCTCACCATGCTGCTCAGCCAGCATCGCGACGCCGACGTGCTGTTTTGCCTGGGGCATTACATGGGCTTCGAATGCGTGCGCGGCTCCAGTGCCCGCGGCGGCGCGGCGGCGCTGATCGAGCTGTCGCGGCTCGAGAAGCCGATGCACATCGCGATCACCCCCGACGGGCCGCGCGGCCCCCGGCGTAAGCTGGCGCCGGGCGCCGTGTTTCTGGCATCGCGGATGGGGCTGCCGATCGTGCCGATGGGGCTGGGCTACGAGCGCCCCTGGCGGGCCCGCAGTTGGGACCGCTTCGCCGTTCCCAAGCCGTGGTCGCGGGCCCGCGGCATTGTCGGGCCGGAAATTTTCATCGAGCCGGATCTGGAACGCGACCAGCTCGAGCTGCGGCGGCAAGGCGTCGAGCGGCTGCTCAACGAGTTGACGACCGAAGCCGAGGATTGGGCCGACAGCGGCAAACGGCGCGCTGGGCAAATTGCCATTCGGCGGCAATCCTTGATCTTGGGCCCGTCAAGCGGAGACCGCCAAAGGAGCACGGCGACGACGCGCATTGCGATCCCCGAGCTACCGCTGCGAATCGCCAGTTAGCGCGTTAATGCCAGTGACGGATCACGGTTGTCAATCGGACAACGGCATCTGGCAATTTGTGCTGATGGCGCCGTATCCCGAGGGAGTCGATTTTCCTGTTTGGCAGAGGCCTATTTCCACCGTAGCCTGGGGCATCGCCCCAGGACGTGAAGGCGCGGAGGCGCCGATTGGCCGACGGCCAATTTCACCGCATGGCGACGATGGCCTTCGGCCAAAGGGGCGTGATCGCGCTCAGTGCCTGGGGCGATGCCCCAGGCTACGGCGATGGGAGGCCTTCGGCCAAGCGTCTCGATGGAAACAAATCAACGACGGCCGGACAGGGGCGACATTTCGGCGACGTTCCCCTTTCAATCGCAAGCGTCGGGCGCGGCCTACAAAGCCCTCCGGCGCTTGCGACCCCAGCGGCGGGGCCTCCGGGGGTAAATCGTTAGGCGTTGACGGTTGCGCGTTCGCCCTGCCCCACTTCCGCGGCGTACTCCAATGCTTCGGCTTCGACCGCGGCGTTAAAATCGCCGACGTTCCGCGGTTCCGGCGTACGAACGGTCACGCGAAGTTGCGGGGACATTTCCTCGCGGATGCGCTGTGCTAAATTGATGCCTTGCCCGCGGCAAGCGACTATAGTGACTCTTGGTCCCCGCCTCGTCATACATGACCGCAAAGGTCGACGTTCATGAATCGTTTCGCCGCCGGAATCGTCACTCTGGCCGCTCTACTCTTGTGCCGCACGGCCAACGCACAGCTACCCACGGAGCCTGTCCTGAACCCCGCAAACGGGCATTACTATCAGTTGGTTGCTCCCACGTCATTCACTTTTCAGCAAGCTCTCACGGAGGCTCAGTCGGCATCCCATCTGGGGATCGCTGGCCATCTGGCGACCATCACCTCAGCCGAAGAGCACGCATTCATTGCGGCGACATTTCCGTCGCGCACAGGTTGGATTGGCGCGAGCGATGCGGCCGTCGAAGGCGAATGGCGCTGGATCGCGGGACCGGAAGCAGGACAGCTTTTTTGGAAGCTCGACGAGATCCTGCCAACATATTTCGTCGTCGGCACATCCTACGGATTCGAGGCGTGGGCGCGTTTTGCGACAGGTGAGCAAGTCGAGCCGAACGATTTAGACATCAGATCGCCTCCGCCCAACTATGGTTCTGAGAACTATGCTGCGCTCACCACTTTCAGCGACGGACGCGGGTCTTGGAATGACCTCGCTGGGTATTGGACGATTGGGTACTTCATCGAATATTCGACCGTGCCTGAACCCAGCGGCGTCGCCCTCCTGTCGCTCGCGCTGGCATTTGCTCGCGGCGTTATTCGTCGTCGCTGCGCGTGAGACCGACGGCGACGATGACCGCTGGCGAGCGGCGCCATTGCCGGCGGGCCGACGCAAGCTCTCCGAAGTTTCACAGCCGAACGCTTCGGCGTCGGCGCAACTGCACCTACAAAGCCCCCCGGCGTTTCGCGTAGAATGGCGGCATGTCGACCGCCGCCGCCACGTACGCTCCTGCCGCTCCATCGAGCGCGTTGAGCGTGTCGCAACTGACCGCTCAGCTCAAAAGCACGGTCGAAGAGGGCTTCTCCTCGGTGTGGGTCGCGGGGGAAATCTCGAACTTCTCGCAGCCCCAGTCGGGGCACGCGTATTTCACGCTCAAGGACGACGCCGCTCAGTTGCGGGCCGTCCTGTGGAAAACGACGGCCGCCCGGCTCAAACTGCGGCTGCACGACGGGCTGGAAGTGGTCTGCCACGGGCGGCTCGACGTGTACCCGCCGCGGGGCAGCTATCAACTGGTGATCGACCAGTTGCAGCCGAAGGGCATGGGGGCTTTGGAACTCGCCTTGCGGCAGTTGCGAGAAAAGCTGCAGCGCGAAGGATTGTTCGACCGCGACCGCAAACGCCCGCTGCCACGATTTCCGCGCCGCATCGGCGTGGTAACCAGCCCCACGAGCGCCGCGGTGCGCGACTTTCTGCAGGTGCTGGCCCGGCGGTGGAGCGGCGTCCAGACGCTGATCTTCCCGGCCCGCGTGCAGGGCGAGTGCGCGGCCGAGGAAATCGTGGCGGCGATCGGGCTGGCCAATCGCACCCGGCCTGCGCTCGACGTGCTCGTACTCGCTCGCGGCGGCGGGAGCCTGGAAGACTTGTGGTGCTTCAATGAGGAGCCGGTGGTCCGCGCAATCGCCGCGTCCGGCGTGCCGACGGTGTCGGCGATTGGACATGAGATTGACGTGACGCTCGCCGACCTGGCGGCCGACGTGCGGGCGCTCACGCCCAGCGAAGCGGCGGAGCGCGTCGTTCCGGCGGCGGAAGATCTGGTCGACCTGCTGCATGGGCTCAACACGCGGCTGAGGATGGCCCTCGTGGGCCGGTTGGCTCACGTGCGGCAGCGGCTCGATGGGCTGGCCAGCCGCCCTGCCCTGGCCCGGCCGCTGGACGACGTGCGGATGCGGGCCCGCCGGATCGACGAGTTGTCGGTGCGGCTGGATGGGGCTGCGCGGTCGCTGGTGCGCGAGCGGCAGGCTGCGCTCGTGGCCGTGGCCGGCAAGCTGGAAGCGCTCAGCCCGCTGGGCGTGCTGGGGCGCGGGTATAGTATGACCTACTCGGCAGACGACCAGCGACTGATTACGGCGGCGGCGCAGGTGAAGGTGGGCCAGCAGATCGTCACGCGGCTGGCTGCGGGCCGCGTCGCCAGCCGCGTCGAGGAAATTCATCGCGAGGATCACGATGGCTAAGAAGAAAGCGAAGGATGCCGAGGCCGACGCCGGCGAAGAAATCACCTTCGAGCAGGCGCTCGAGGAGTTGGAGCAGATCGTCGCTCGCCTGGAAGGCGGCAAGCTGGCGCTGGCGGACTCGTTGACCGCGTATGAGACTGGCGTGCGGCGGCTGGGGGCGTGTTACAAGATGCTCACGAATGCGGAGCGTCGCATCGAATTAGTGCAAAGCGTCGGCAGCGACGGCGAGGCGAGCACGCGGGCGTTCGATGATGCGGATTCGGACGATTTGGCGGAGAAATCGGCGTCGCGCAGCCGGCGGAGAACGGCGCGCGTGGAGGACGATGGGGGGTTGTTTTAGGGAGCGGCGGCACAGGGCACGGCAAGTGTCTCTCTGCTCCCCTCTCCTCGACGGAGAGGGGCGGGGGGAGAGGTGATGAAGCGGGTACACGGAAGCAATTGTTGCGCGAGTACCCGCTACTCCCCCTCTCCCCAGCCCTCTCCGCCAGGGAGAGGGAGCCGGAGGAATTGATTGGAATTTTTTGGGTTGGGCTTGGATTTTGAACGAGCATCTATGAGCACTCCTGCCGCCGACGCTACTCAACCAGCCACCCCGCATCGCGCGCTCATCGACGACGCACTGCGCCGCGCCGTCGAGTTCAACGCCGACTGTCCGCCCCATTTAGCCGAGGCGATTCGCTACGCGCTGCTCGCTCCGGGCAAGCGCCTGCGACCGCAGCTCGTGCTGCTCGCGGCCGAGGCCTGCGGCGGTGCGATTGAGGCGGCGCTGCCCGCGGCGGTGGCGGTTGAAATGGTGCACGCCTACTCGCTCGTGCACGACGATCTGCCGGCCATGGACAACGACGACCTGCGCCGCGGCCGGCCCACGTGCCATCGGCAGTTCGACGAGGCCACGGCGATCCTGGCCGGCGACGCGCTCCTGGCCCGCGCGTTCGAAGTGCTGGCCCGGGAAATCACGCCGCCGGAGCGGGCGGCGGCGTGTTGCGCTGAGTTGGGACGCGCCGCTGGCGCCGGCGCCCTGGTGGGCGGACAGGCCGACGATCTCGCCGCGGAACATCGCCGTGTGAGCCTCGACCAACTACAATCAATACATCGACGCAAGACGGGCGCGTTGTTCCGCGCCTCGCTCGCGCTGGGGGCGATCGCGGCCGACGCGTCGCCGGACGAGCGGGCCGCGCTCGCGGCGTTCGGCCAGCCGCTGGGGCATGCATTCCAGATCGTGGACGACCTGCTCGATGTGGCAGGACAAGAGGATGTCGTGGGCAAACGCCTCGGCAAGGACAACAAGCACGGCAAGAACACGTACCCTGCCCTGCTGGGCGTCCAGGAAAGTCGGCGGCGGGCGGCGGAATTGATCGACGAGGCCATGGCGGCGCTCGCCCCCTTCGGCGAGCGGGCCGGGGCGCTGCGCGACCTGGCGGAATTCGTTCGGCGGAGATCGATGTGACGACCAATCTGTTGGCGACCATTCGCGAGCCGGCCGACCTGCGCGGCCTGTCGCTCCCCCAGCTCGAGCAGCTTGCAAGTGAAATTCGCGAGGTGCTGTGCAATCTCATCGCGTGCCGCAGCGCCCACTTCGCATCGAACCTGGGCGTGGTGGAGCTGTGCCTCGCGCTGCACCAGACGTTCGACTTCCGCCGCGACCGGCTGATTTGGGATACAGGGCACCAAATTTATCCGCACAAGCTCGTGACGGGGCGGTTCGCGGAGTTCGGCACGATCCGCACGAAAGGCGGATTGATGGGCTATCCCAACCCCGCCGAGAGCGAGTTCGACCTGTTCATGACGGGTCACGCCGGCGCCAGCGTGTCGACGGCGCTCGGCCTGGCGAGCGGCGACCAGTTGCTGCGGTCCGAAGAGGGTCGGCATTCGGTGGCGGTTATCGGCGACGGGGCGTTTCCCTCGGGCGTCGTGTTCGAGGCGCTCAACAACGCCCGCCGGCACAGCGAGAAGCTGCTCATCATCCTGAACGACAACCGGATGTCGATCTGCCCGCGCGTGGGCGGCGTAGCCGACTATCTCGACCGGCTGCGGATGAACCCCGTGTACACGGGCCTCAAGGACGAAGTGGTGAAGCTGCTCAACCACGTGCCGCTGTTGGGCGATCCCGTCGAACGGTTCCTCGTGCAGCTCAAGGAAGCGGCCAAGGCAGGTCTCAGCGGCGGCATGATGTTCGAGGAGCTGGGGATCCGCTATGTCGGGCCGATCGACGGGCACAACATCGGCCTCTTGCGCAAATATCTCAAGATGATGCAGCGGATCGAGGGGCCCGTGTTGCTGCACGTCGTGACCGAGAAGGGGCACGGATTCCAGCCCGCGGCCGAGGATCCGGTGACGTTCCACGCGCCGCCGCAGTTCGAGCGGCGGCAGGATCAGATCGTGGCGCTCAAGAAGGCGTCGTCGCGAGGCTTGACGCATGCCGCGGCCGAGGCGATTGCGGATCAGATGCGTAAGAATCCCCGCGTCACGGCACTTACCGCCGCGATGTGCCAAGGGAACAAGCTCGAACAGGTGCGCGACGAGTTCCCGGAACGGTTCTTCGACACCGGCATTTGCGAGGCCCACACCGTGGCGTTCGCCGCCGGGCAAGCCAAGGTCGGCATGCGGCCGATCGTCGACATTTATAGCACGTTTTTGCAGCGATCCTACGACCATATCTTTCAGGAGGTCGCCCTGCAAAACCTGCCGGTGACGTTCATGCTCGACCGCGGCGGGTTGGCCGGCCCCGATGGGCCCACGCACCACGGCGTGTTCGACCTGGGTTACCTGCGCGTGTTTCCGAACATGGTCGTGATGGCGCCCGGCGACGAGGCGGACCTGCCGCGGATGCTCGAGTTCGCGCTGGCGCACGACGGGCCGTGTGCGATCCGCTATCCCAAGGCAAGCGCATTCACGTTGGAGCGCACGCCGGCGCCGATCGAGCTGGGCCGCAGCGAAGTGCTGCGTACCGGCGCCGACGGCTGCATCATCGGCTGCGGAACGTTGGTGCGGCGCTGCCTGGCGGCGGCCGACGCGTTGTTCGCCGAGGGATTGGAGGTCGGCGTCGTCAACGCGCGGTTCATCAAGCCGCTCGACGCGGAGTCGATCATTGCCGCAATCCACGACTTGCCGTGGGTCGTCACGGTCGAGGAAGCGGCGCTGGCCGGCGGCTTTGGCAGCGCCGTATTGGAAGCAGCCGCGGAGGCGGGCGTCGACGCCAGCCGCGTCCGGCGGCTCGGCATCCCCGACCGCTACATCGAGCACGGCGAGCGCGACGAGTTGCTCGCCGACCTGGGCCTCGACGCCGCGGGCATCGCGGCGGCGTGCCGGGAGCTGCACGATAACGCGTCCGTTCGGGTGACGAGGTAGCGGTACTGTTACTTCAGCACGAGCGCTCGCCGGCATGTCATTGTGGACGGCGAGTTCCGGATCACTCCCTGGAGTGTAGCCCTCTCGCTCCGCGAGAGGAATTTCGTCTCGCGGAGCGAGACGACTACACGCATGGCGCATCGAAAGTGGGATTCCACGCAGACGTGACGCTGGTACGCTTATGGTATGGCCCACAAGACGCCCCCAGACGATGCTCCCCCGGCGAAACGACCTCGTGCCATACTACTGGTCGACGGCACGCGCCCGGCGCTGGTCGAACGCGCCGGCAAGCTGCGGACCGTCGTCGAGCGCATGCTGGAGGTCGTCGCCGCGGTCGACGATCTCAATCGGCCGTTCTCGACCGACGACGCCGATCTGGCGATCGTGTTCGGCGGCGACGGGTCGATCCTCCGCGCCGCCCGGCAGATGGGCTACGAGCAGATTCCCGTGCTGGGCGTCAATCTCGGCCGGCTCGGCTTCCTGGCCGGCATCCAGCCAGAGGATCTCGACGAGGTGCTGCCGCAGGTCGTGGCCCGCCGGCACCGCATTGTGAAGCACCTCATGTTCGAGTGCTCGGTGCACTCCGGCGGGGTAGAGCGGTCGCGGACCCTCGGGCTTAACGAGACGACGGTGCTAGCAGGGCCGCCCTACGCGATGATCGAGGTCCAGCTTTTTGTCGACGGCGAATTGGCGACCACCTACAGTTGCGACGGGTTGATCGTGAGCACTCCTGTGGGATCGACGGCCCATAACCTGGCCGCGGGCGGGCCAATTCTGGAAAAAAGCCTGCAAGCATTCGTCGTGTCGCCGATTTGCCCGCACACGCTGACCAATCGCCCGGTGGTCGACGTGGCCGAGCAAGTCTACGAACTGGCCGTGCCGGCGCCGAACGACGGCACGACGCTGGTGGTCGACGGCAAGGTGATCGGCCCGGTGACCGCCGCCGACCGCATTCGCATTGATCGCTCCAGCGCAGAATTCCAGTTGGTGGAAACGCCGGGGCGCGGCTATTATCGCACGCTCCGCGAGAAGCTGGGCTGGGGCGGCCGGCTCACGACGAAGGGGCCTTGAAAGCCGCCGGCTCTGCCGGTGGACTCCCCACGGCAGCCCAATCGCGACCTGTCCGCCGGCAGAGCCGGCGGCTTACAACACGAACATCGCGCAGGGAGGCGCCGTCGATGAGAGTTTTTCGTGCCGCGGCCGCTGTGGCGGCCATCGCTGGTTTCGTTGCGCTAGCCGGCGTTTCGCTCGCCGACGAGCCCGCCGTTTCCAAGGGCAAGTACCTGCTGCGCTACAAGTTCGCCCTCGGCGACGTGCTGCGTTACGACGTGAAGCACGCGACGAACCTGCGGTCCACCATCGACGGCACGACGCAGACGCTCAAGACGCAAAGCGATTCGATCAAGGTCTGGAAGGTGACCGACGTGCTGCCCTCGGGCGAGATCGAGTTCATCCACCTCGTCGAATCGTGCCGCATGACGAACGAAACGCCGGGGCAACCGCCGCGCTCATTCGACAGCACGAGCAGCGATCCGCCGGCGCCGGGCTTCGAGTCGGCGGCCCGGGCGATCGGCGTGCCGCTGGTGGCGATTCGCATGGCGCCGGACGGCAAGATCGTGTCGCGCGACCAGAAGCTGCCGCAGCAGAATAAGCCGACCGAAGATATGCCGATCACGCTGCAATTGCCCGCAGAGCCGGTCAGCGTCGGCGAAAAGTGGACGCATGCCTACGATGTGGTCGTCACGAAGTCCAGCGGCGCCGAGACGAGGATTCGCACCCGCCGCTTGTGCCGGCTGCGCCAGGTGAGCGCCGGCGTGGCGGTGATCGACGTCGACTATCAGATTCTCACGCCGGTCGATCCGTACATCCGCGCCCAGATCGTCGAGCGGCTTACCAAGGGCGTGGTGCGGTTCGACGTCGAGCGCGGCCGCGTGGTTCAGCAACAGCACACGGTCGATCGCCGGGAAGTGGGCTTTGCGGCCCAAAGCGCGGCCAGCAGTATGCACTTCATCGCCCGGACGCAGGAGCGGCTGCTGGCGGCGGCGCCTGTGGCAGAGGTGGCGGCGGCGGTGGATCGCGACGTGCAGCCGGCGACGGCCACGGAGTAAAGTTGCCGCAATCTTCCCTCTGTCCCCCTCTCCGCCGAGGGGAGGGAGCCGGAGGATTCACAGCGTGATTTCGCCTCTCGGAGAGACGCGTCCACTTAGGGCCCTTCCACTTCGTGCACGATGACGATGTCGTGCACGCCGGTGGCGGCCAGTCCCTCCTCGGGACCCGCAGCCAGGTGCGACCCGCCGACAATCACCAAGCGGTCGCCGGGCTTTGCCACCCCCCGGGCGCAGGCCCACGCGTCGGCGTGGCGGATAAGCTGCTGCAACTCGGTGGCCGGCGCCCCGGCAAGCGGCGTCACGCCCCAATACAGGCACATCTTTCGCAGCGTGGTTTCCTGGTCGCTCACGCCGATCGTGGAGACAAAGCTGCGCTGCTGCGACAGCGCCAGCGCCGTGCGGCCCGAGTGACTCGCCACGACGACGAGCTTCGCCCCGAGCACGTACGCCATCGTGCCCGCGCCGCGCACGACGGCCCGCGTCACATCCTTCAGGTTGTCGGCCATCGGCCGCGTCACGTCGCGCGGCGGACGGCCCGCTATACTTTCCTCGGTCGCCTGGGCAATGCGGTTCATCATCGCCACCGCTTCGCGCGGGAACTTGCCAATCGCCGTTTCGCCGGACAGCATGCAGGCGTCAGCGCCGTCGAGAATCGCGTTGGCCACGTCTGTGGCCTCGGCCCGCGTGGGCCGCGGCGACTCGTGCATGCTTTCAAGCATTTGCGTCGCGATGATCGCCGGCTTGTGCAGCTCCTGGCACATACGGATGACGCGCTTTTGCTCGACCGGCATGCGGGCGACGTCGATCTCCACGCCCAGATCGCCGCGGGCGACCATGATGCCGTCGGCGGCGGCCACGATCTCTTCAAGCCGCTCGAGCGCTTCGCGTTTTTCGATCTTGGCGATGATGCTGGCCTGGCCGCCGGCGTCGCGCACCAGTTGCTTCAGCTCGATCACCTCGTTCGGGGAGCGCACGAAGCTGAGGCTGATGAAGTCGGCGCCTGCCTTGGCGGCCCACACGGCATTGGTGCGATCGTGGTCGCCGAGAGCGGGAGCGCTCAGCTTCACGCCGGGTAGGTTGATGCCCTGCCGACTCCGCACCGTGCCCTGCTGGACAACGCGGAGCGTCGCACGCTCGGGCGAGACTGACTCGACGCTCATCGCCACGGTGCCGTCGGCCAGCATCACCACGTCGCCCGCGGACAGCTCGCGGAGCAGCGGCTCGTAGGAGGCGTTGAACTCGCGGTCGGACTGCGGTTCGCCGGCAACCAGGCAAAACTCGTCGCCCAGGGCGCACAGCACGCTGCCGCCGGCGACCTCGCCCAGGCGGATTTTGGGGCCGGCCAGATCGACCAGTACGGCCAGCGGCCGCTCTTCCTCGTGGCTCACTTGGCGGATACGATCGACCAGTTGCTGTCCCTGCTCGGGCCCGCCGTGGGCCATGTTGAGCCGAAACACGTCGACGCCGGCGTTGGCCAGCACCGAGAGCATCGCGGGCGAGCTGGAAGCGGGCCCGACGGTGGCGACAATCTTCGTACGAGCCCAGCGGCGGTTATTCTCTTGCGATTCCATAGGAGTGTGATTGTCGCCGGTCGGCGATGTTTTGCAACTACGGCGCAGGACGTGAATTCACGACGTGTTCGCAAAGATCAACGGTTCTATTTCAACCGTCCTTCCGGGACTTCGTTTCGTGATCGATCCCACCGACCCAGCAGTGAACTGCTGGGCTATTTTCGTTTGCCCCGCCGGGGCAAAACGATTCCCCTTCGTTCGTCGCCGCCTCGATGAGTTATTGGCAAGACAAAACGTGTCTCGTCACCGGCGGGTCGGCCGGTCTGGGACTGGCAGTCGGGCGGGCTTTGGCCGAGGCGGGCGCGGGCGTCTTGCTCGTTGCGCGGCGCAAGGAGCCGCTCGAAGCGGCCGCGGCGGAATTGAGCACGCACGGCGGTCGCGTCGGGACGATTGCCGGCGACGTTGCTTGGCAGGACGACGTCGACCGCATCGCCGCGACGGTCGCTCGCGACTATGGGCGGCTCGATTTCTTGTGCAACTGTGCGGGTCGTTCGTCGCGCGGCGCCGTGCTCGACACGACGCCCGATGACTTCCAGCAGTTACTCGACGTGAATCTGTTGGCCACCGTGCGGATGACGCGCGCGCTGGCGCCGCAGCTACTCGCCAGCCGCGGGCATCTGGTGAACATTGGATCGCTCGCCAGCAAGACGGCGGCGCCGTTTCTCGGCGCCTACCCGGCCAGCAAGTTCGCCGTCGCCGCGTACACGCAGCAGTTGCGACTTGAGCTGGGGCCCCAAGGGCTGCATACGCTGCTGGTTTGTCCGGGACCGATTGCCCGCGACGACGCGGGCGAGCGTTACGCCAAGGAAGCAGAGCACATCCCCGCCGCGGCCCAAGCCCCCGGCGGCGGCGCCCGCGTGAAAGCGATCCTGCCGGACCAACTCGCCGCAGCAATTCTCCGCGCCTGCGAGCGGCGGCAGCCGGAGCTGATTGTTCCCGCCAAGGCCAAACTCCTGTTTGCCATCTCGCAGCTTTCCGCGCGTTGGGGCGACTGGCTGCTGCGGCGATCGATGAAATCGTAGCCAGCCGCGCTTGCCAGGCCGTCCGCGGCGGTGGTGGATTCCGCGATTCCACGGGTTAGACTGTGGACCCCAGCCACGCTCCTCGTTGTCGCAAGGTGCTCAGCGGTCATGCCCGACTGGAGCTATCGAACTGCGTTCCGGCCGCTGCTCTTCCGATTGAAGCCGGAAGCCGGCCGGGATCTGGCGCTCGGCGCCATGGGGCGGCTGCGCCGGCGGTGCGCGGGAATCGAGTTTCCGTCGCCCGTGGGGCTGGGCTGTTGCGTCGACCCCCGGCTGGCCGCGACGAAGGCGCTGGCGGAGTTTGGCGTCGGATATCTGGAGATCGGCCCGGTCGTCGCCCAGGCTGGCGAGCCGCCCGGCCCCGTCACGCGCGACGTCGCTAGGGAGTCGCTGCGATTCGCGGCGCCGCTCGCCGCGATCGCGGCTGACCGAGCCAGGCGACGCCTGGCCGAGTGGGGCAACTTGCGGCCGCCGATCCTAGCTCGCGTTCATCCTCGAAGTGCGGAGGAGGCCGCAACGATCGTTGCCGCGTTGTCGAAATTCGTCGCCGGACTGGTGGTATCGGCCGACCGGCTTCAATTCGTATTGGCTGTCCGTGCACATGATATCGCCGCGACGACGCCGGCGCTGGTTGCGATCGCGCCGGAAGAATGGCATGATGCGCCGACGCGGCAAGCCTGCGAGGATGCGATCCGCGCAGGACAGGTCCGGGGGATCATCGTCGGCGCGACAGTCGACGCGGACGGTACGTGCGTGCACGCAAACTCCGCGCAATCGGCAGCACTCGAAACAATTCGCGCAATCCGCGCGTCGCTGGGCGCGAACGTGACGCTCATCGACGCCGTTGCGATTCACTCCCCGGCCGACGCGCTCGACGCCGTCGACGCGGGCGCCGACCTGGTGCAAATCGACTCGGGCCTTGTATTCACTGGCCCGGGCCTCGCTAAGCGCGTCAACGAAGCTCTGCTTTACCGACAATGCCGCCGAGCGCGGTCGCGCGTGCGCGAAGCAGCGCCGGCAACGCGACGACGTGCCGAGCAAGCGTGGTTCTGGGCGCTGCTCTTGGGCCTCAGCCTGCTGGGCGGCGGCGTGCTGGCCATGGCCATCGCGGTCACGCGCGTCGTGCTGCCCTACGACGAAGCCCTATCGGGCCTCACGCGCGACCAGCTCGCGGCGATCAACCCGCGGCTGCTCGCGTTCATGACGCACGACCGCGTGACGCTGGCCGGCACGATGCTCGCCGTCGGCCTCCAGTACACCATGTACGCCGCCTGCGGCGTCCGCCGCGGGATGCACTGGGCGCATGTAACGATCGTCGCGTCGGCGCTGGCGGGATTTTTCACGTTCTTCGCGTTTCTGGGATTCGGCTATTTCGATCCGTTCCACGCGTTCGTGTCGGCGATTCTGCTGCAGCTCACGCTGTTGGCGATGCACGCCAGGCTGGATCGACCTGGACACGACGACCCGCCGGAGCTGCACAACGACGAGCCGTGGCGAGCGCATCAGTGGGGGCAATTGCTGTTTGTGGTCCAGGGCGCCGTGCTGCTGGTCGCGGGCTGCGTGATTACTTCGATCGGCATGACGAGCGTGTTCATCCGCGAGGACCTCGAGTTTCTGCAAACGACGGCCGAGGAGCTCGTCGGCGCCCATCCGCAATTGCGGCCGCTGGTGGCCCACGACCGGGCGACGTTCGGCGGCATGCTTATCGCCTGCGGCATCGCCACGCTGCTAGCGGCGCTGTGGGGCTTCCGCCGCGGGCAGGCCTGGCTGTGGTGGACGCTCATGGTCGCGGGCAACGTGGCGTACCTTGCCGCGCTAGCCGTGCACCTGAACGTCGGCTATTCGAGCAACCTTCATCTGCTGCCCGTCTACGGCGGGCTCGCGGCGTTGTGGGCGGCCGGGATGTTCAGCTATCCGTTCATGGCGGGCGATCAGCAGGCGCTCCGCGAGGAATGGCGCACGCGGCTGGAACGCTGAGCCGCGAGAACGGGGACGCGCGAATGAGGCGGCAACCAGGAGGCGTTAATACTGGTCGTCGCTCAACGGGGGCAAGTCGCGATCGCGAACGCCGCCGGCGGCGAGTTCGGACGACTTGCTATTGGACGTCATCAACTGGGCGTAAACAGTCAGGCTGACGCCCTCCGCCAGAAAGCGCACTGCGCCGCCCGCAAAGGCGACGTTAACGCCGCCGGGATGGTTGCTCGAAGGAAAGCCGTCGTGGCGCTGCATCTCGCCCACTTCGGCATAAGAATCGTCGTGGGCCCGGTTGCCATTGATCCGCATTTGTTCGACGCCGGGCGTGTGATTGGCGACCGCCTGGGCGACCACGTCGGGCTGCTGCCAGCAGAATCCGAAGTGATACTTTTCGTCCTCGGCCGTTCCCGTTTCCTCATATTCAACCTCCTCGTCGTAGGCCCAATGCACGGCGCGCAGATTCTCGGAGAGCAACAACGTCGCCGTCGTGCCGTCCCCCTTGCTTTGAAGATAGGCCGAGCTCAAGGCGCTAACCTCCTTGTATCGCGACGCCTGATGCATCGCAAAACCGTAAAATGCGTCCGACGGACCCGTTTGTGCCGGCGATACGATGCGCCAATAGCGAGGCTGCAAGTCGACGGCGATTCCATTTGCTGGGTTTTCGCTCAGGTAGGGGTAAATGCTATCAGGCTCCGGTTCGTAGCCTTCTCTGAAGTTCTTATTCGTGCGCGTGATGTCGCCCGCGTTGATCACGTAGGATAAATGAGCCGCGCCCGGCGTCACCGGCGGATCGCTTGGGCAGACGAGCATGCCGATTTGGGCCTTGCTCCGGGAGTCCAGACGTCCGCCGGCAAAGCTGACTTGCCCCGAGGACCACACGTCCCACAGCGCCTGCTGCTCAATGTAGGGAAAGGTCAGCACGACCCAACTGGCGCGCACCTGAAGTTCCGTGCCGCGCAGGCCCAGATTGTTGATGTACCCTGGCAGCTCCTTGCGCGCGACCTCGCGCAGGTTGATCGCTTTCTGCAACTGGCCGAGATTGTTCCGGCAGCTCAGTCCACGACTGGCTTCGCGGGCGCTTTGCACCGCGGGCAACAGCAGTCCGACGAGCGTGCCGATGATCGCGATGACGACCAGCAGTTCCACCAGCGTAAAACCGGTCGAGCGCGCGCGATCAACGCGCAGCGCATCATTGTGCCGCATCGTGATGCCCCCCTCGTTCCAACGACAAGTCGTTGACCTGTGGGCGATCGGGGCGCCCCGGAGGTCATCAATACGCTAATCAACCAGCAGGCATTTCGGCAAGTTGAGGCGAAATTGCCGAAAGAAACGCGTGCCGAATCGGGGTCGGCGGGCGGAAGCCAACAAAAAAAGGGCCCCGCTTGGCCCTGCGAGGGATGCCAAGCGGAACCCTTTTGTGCGTCCCGACTCGCAACTGCCCGTGGCGGGAAATTGTTGCGCCATACACCGGCGCGCCGTGCGAGGAGGGGCCGCGTCTGGGTCGACTTCGCGGCAAGCGCTGCGGAAGCTCGCCGAAAGCCGGACGCGTCCAAGTCGGACGGTAGTCAGGAGATGCACACCGCGTGCCGCTCGGCCGACAAGAGCGAGGGTCGAAGCCCCGTTGCCTTGAAATCGCGGCAAACGCTCGGCAAATCCGCGAGTCGCCGCGAGCCGCTTGCATATGCGCGCCCGTCTGTCTCAAACGCGAAGGCGGCGCCCATTTGCAAATCTTACAACGATGCTAGCAAGACTTGCGTTGTTGGGCGTGCCTACAGAAGAAGACGGCAGAACGGAAAAACCACAGAGGACACGGAGTGCACAGAGGCAGAGAGTAAGTTAACCGCTGATGAACGCTGACATGACGCTAATAAAATTTCTTTCCTATTAGCGAATATCCGCGTACATAAGCGGTTCTTCTCTTCCCCCCGTGTTCTCGGTGTCCTCGGTGGTAAATCCCCTCCGTTTGTGTAGTCACCCGACGAACCGGAGGATCTGGACCACGATCGCGACGGCGCCGATCGCGGCCAGCACGTTTCGCGCGTTCTCGAACCAGAGGACCGAGCGGTCGGCAGGCGCGGGTTGCCGCTCGGCCTGCCCCGCGTGAGCCTGCCAGCCGGCGTCGTCGGCCGCCGCTCCGTCCGCCGGCGCCCACAACGCTGCCGGTTGTTCCGCTCGCGTTGTCGGGGCCGACGGACTGCTTGGGACAAGCGAAGCGTGGCTGTTGTCAGCGACGACCGGCGTCAGCATTGCGGCCGGTTGATTGTTGGGCGCGCCGAGGGGTTCGATCGGCGTCGCTTCCGAGGCAACGAGCGCCGAGTCCGCCGCCCGACCGATGTTCGGGGCCAGCGTGGCCAGGAACGATTCCACCCGGCCGCCAAAGCTGCCGAGCGTGGTCCCGCCTCCGGCGCCAAAGAGCACGCCCGCGAGCTCGCCGCGATCGTTGAAGATCGGCCCGCCGGAGTCGCCTTGCCGCGCCTCGACGTCCAGCTCCACCATGTGCTGCGGCAGGTCCCTTTTCGGCGCGTAGTACTGCGTGCACCGCCCTGTGGCCGCCCGGTACTGCCCCTGGCCGTAACCGCAGATGGTGAGCTGGTCGCCGGACTGCGGCGCGCGGGTCGCCATCGTCACCGGCGCCACGGGCGGCCGCCAGATGACGAGCGCCGCCAGATCCCAATCCTCGTCCACCTTCAGGGGTCGGGCCTTGGAGCGAAACCCGTCGGGAAACACGACCTCGACCTCGCCCTTGTTGTCGCGCACGACGTGCCAGTTGGTGATGACCAATCCGAACTGGTCGCGCACGTCCACCAGCGTGCCGCTGCCGAAGCTTGTGACGTCGCCCTCGGGCACGATCACCCGGGCCACGGCCGGATGCGGGCGATCCGAGCGAAGGTGCGCGTCCCACGGGAAGGGCGCGGAGGTGGCCGCAACGCTCTCGATGCATGCGACCACGAACATCGTCGCTGCGATCAGGGCGGCTCGCATTGATCGTGCGGCGTCGAACATGCTCGTCTTGAAAGTCAGCCGCGAGATCAGTACTTGAGGCGGTCGCCGTGCCTTGTTGGTGGAGCGGCTGCAACTCGAGGGCACAGGACTCTCGCCATTTCATCCCTCGTCGAGCCCCCTCCCATCGAGGGAGAGACTCGGGGAAGTCACCGCGGGCGGTTGCGTTCTTCGGAGGCTTTGCGCGCCGTTTCGTTGGCGACGATCATCTTCAGCAGCCGGGCGCGCAGATGCGCCGCCTTGGCTTCCTCCTCGCGCGGCGCCGCATCGATGCGCGCGGGCGCGGGGGTTTTCGCGGGAGGCAGCACGGCGTCGGGGTGCAGGTCCATCGCGACCGTCCCTTTCATGCGGCAATCGGGCGCCCGCCGCGCAGATCTTCCTCGCGCGGCGGAAAGTCCCGGCCTTCGTTGTAAAGCTGTTTCAGGCGTCGCAGTTCGGCGCGGAAGGCGTTTTCGGCCAGCTTCGTCAGCGTGAGCCGCGCCGGGTATCCGGCCAGAAACACCGCGGCGTCCCGGGCTTCGTCGATCACGTCCTGCGGGAGGTAGAGCGTCGCTCGCACCTTGGATTGGCTGGCGTCGTGCATGGCGAGGAAACTCCCAGCGAGCGATGGGCGAGGCGGCAATCGAGCGGCCTGCGATCAAGGACCACGGCCGCTCTGCAAGAAGCATCGACGCTGGCGCCGGCGTTACATCAAACGTCTGACGTTGGCCGGCGCCGCTTTTCCAGTGGGCACGAGCGGCGAAATGCGTCCAACAGTCACGATCGGCAGAGTTTGCCACGTGACGGAAAGTGCGATTAATTCCTCCGGCTCCCTCCCCGTCGAGGGGAGGGAGCCGGAGGTTGGATGGTCACGCGGAGCGGTGGCCTCTATTCTCCCCCCGCCTCATCCCCCGCGCGGGTCGCGAGCGCCTGCCACACGCCAAGCTCAATTGCGTCGTCCACGAACCGCCCCGACCCGTCGGCGTGCATCGCATTCACGCCACCGGGATGATTGCTGCGCGCCGTGCGCCACCCGTACGCCGCGTACTGCCGCTCCGGCGGGCCGATGGTATCGGCCGTCACACAATCGAAGTCGCGCGCGTTGGGCGTCGTCCAGTGGTTGTACATCGCCGAGCGGTACTCGCCGTTGGCCCACGCGAAGCCGGGCGGGTCGCTCAGGTTCCACAGCTCGGTCACGCTGCACGCCTCGGTCGATAGCGGGAACCCCATCGCGAACCCGTACACCAGCCGCGGATCGGCCTCCGCGCGCGGCGTGAGCGGCGGCGGCGTTTCGCCGAGGATGCCTTCGGACGCCATGAGCGTGTTGCTCGTGCCGTCGGTAATGTCGGCGATGCGCGTCTGCGAGTTGATGTAGAACACGCCGTCGGCGTCCAGCGGCGTGCCGCCGCCGGCGCCCGTACCGCCGCACATCGCGTAGTTGGTCGGGCCGAATTGCGGCGTGACTCGCACCTGCCGGTCGCTGGGGCAGAGTAACCCCGGCACGATCGTGGCCACCGCCGTGCGATTGGCCGGGCTGATCTGAAAGTTCGCCATGTACAACGGCGCCGTCAGGTCGAGCTGCGCGTACGTCGGCGCGTTCTCCATAAACGGCAGCGACTGGGCCAGCGCCGACCAGCGGTAGAACGAATGCGGCGTCCGCGTGCTCGCGGGATCCGGCTGCGAGACGCTGCCCGACGCGAAGTACCCGCGCTGCGCTTCGTGATTGAGCTGCGCCAGCGCGATCTGCCGCAGTCGGTTGAGGCAGTCGCTGCGGCGCGCCGCCTCGCGCGCGGCCTGGATCGCCGGCAAGAGCAGCGCAACCAGCACGCCGATGATCGCGATCACGACCAACAGCTCAACGAGCGTAAACGCCCGCGGCGAGCCTGGCGGTCGGCGGGCCATTCGGCGTTCAGCAGCGGCGGGCACGATGGGAACTCTCGCTGGGGCGCGCGAGGATTTGGCGAGGGCGACGAAGCATCGCGGGGACCGCCACGAGCACGGCGGCGGCCAGCGTCACGGCGGCCGGCTCGGGAACGCTGCCGCTCGCCGGAGGTGCATCGTACACCACGAACGCCGAGGGGGAAAACAAGTCCGGCGCCGTCGTGCGGCCCAGCCCCCGCTGCCACGCGAGGAAGTCGTTGCCGTCCGTATCGCCGTCGAAGTCGGCGTCCGCCAGGGCGTCGGCGCCGAAGCTCGCCCGCCACTGCGTGAAATCTAGCGGATCGACGACGCCGTCCTCGTTGAAATCGCCGCCGAGCAAGATCGACCGGGCGCCCGTCTCGGGATTAAACCGGTAAACCGACCCCGACGTGGGACCAAAGCCGAGGCTCGTCACCAAGAGCTGCCCGTCGTCCAGCATCAGCATTCCGGACGGAAAGGGAATGAAATCCCCCAGCCGCTGTTGACCGACCAGCGCACCGCCCTCGAGATCGAACTTGACGATGGCGCCCGCATTGGCCGTGATCAGGCCGGCGACCAGCATGTCGCCGTCGGCGTCGAACGCGATGCCCGCGGCGCCTTGCAGCTCGGCATACGGGTAGGGGTCGGGGGCGAACGGTCCCAGCGACTCCCACGTCGGAGGGCCGCGGAACTTGTAGATGCGTCCCGCCGCCGCGGGCGTGGTGAAGAACCCGCTGGCGTACAAGTCGCCGGCGGCATCGAACGCCAGCCCCGCGATGCCCACTTGCGGCAGCGTGAGCGTCGCCTGCACCGCGCCGGCGGCGTTATACACGAAGATTTCATCGCCCAGCGGCCCGCCGGGGTACACGCCGAACTCGCCCACCAGCAGCGAATCGGTCGCCGCGTGGTACGTCATCGAACCGGGAAACGCCACGCTCGCAAATGGCGCCGCGGCCACGTTCGTGCCGCCCAGGTCGTCGCGATCGATCCGCAGGACCTCGCCCGACAGGCGGTTGGCGAAATACAAATCGCCGCCGGGGCCGTACGACATGGCCGCCGGCTGAACGCGCTCGGTGGTGCTCCACAGCGTACGCGTATACGCGCCGGTCGCCGCGTCGAAGGCGACGATGCGATCGCCCACCTGGTCCGCCACCAGGTACTCCGCCGCCGGGGCGCGGTTGGCCCAGGCCCACAACGCCATGCCCGCGCATGCGACCAGCCGGCGAAAGCGGCTGCCGGTCGTCGGCCCTGGTCGCATGCGTTCAAACTCCGAGGGGACCGTCAGCGTCAACCGCCGCGCCGCCGGCGGCCCGCGGCGATGAGGCCCAACGCGGCCACGCCCGCGCCCACCAGCGTCGCCGGCTCAGGAACGACCTGCAGCAGGGCCGTCGCCTCGACGAAGCCCAGCGCCGGATTCGCCGTGGAGTTATCGGCCCAAATGCCCAGGTTCGTGCCGTCGAAGCCGTAGCGATCCACGCGACCCGCGCCCGTCGTGGTGAATGTCAGCATACTGACCAGCAAGCCGTTGCCGTCCCCAGCGCGGGTCAGTCCCGACGGGAACGACAGCGGCGGCGTGACGAGGCCGCCGGCGCCGAACGCGGCATCGGGGGCGCCCGTGTTCACGTTGAACTTGCCAATGCGTCCCTGGAAGTCGGCGCCCACCGAGGCCGTGAGGTACAGATCGTTGCCATTCACCAGCAGGCTCGCGACGCCCGCCAGAGACGGCGAATTGGCGATCAGCGGCACGAACGAGCTCGCCCCCGCGTCGTAGCGAACCACGCCGCCGCCGGGCCCGCCGCCCTGAAAGTCGGTCCCAAACGTGCCGGCCAGCAGTTCGCCGCCGGGATTGAAGGCCAGGCCCGTGCGGCCGCTGAACCCGCCGCCGGCAAGATCGGCGCCCTGGCTCACGCCGTTGGCGTCGAGCTGGGCGACGGAGTCGGAAAACCCGAAGCCGCGATTGGCGACATAAACCGTCGCCCCGGTCGGCGACACGAGCACGCCGCCCGGATCGTTGATCGTGCTCGCCCCGTTCGACACGTACTTCTGCGGATTCGAAGCGGTCGTGCCGTTGAAGTCGTACCGCACAACGCTGTTATTCAGGCTGGCGACGTACAGATGACTGCCATCGAGGGAAAGCGACAACGCATTCGGGCCCGAGGCATTGCCCACGCCGCCCAGATTGGCGGCATCGGAAACGACGACGCCCAGAAAGGCGCCGGCGTCGCTGTATTTCAGAATGCGGTTCTCCGGCCGATCGGCAATCAGCACATAGGCATGCGAGAACGAAATGCCGACAAAACTGGCCAGCACGGCGACGCAGAGCGCGACCGCCCATCGTCGAGGCAGACTCATGAGGCAGCTCCCAGGAGGCCGGCAGGAAGCATTCGGCCGGCCGCCAATGTCAAAGGTGTGAATCAGGCAGGAATCTAGCGGGATCGCGCAGTATACACGCCCCGGCGTCCAATTAACACCAATCGCTGCCCAGGAGTTTCGCCCGCAGCGTGGAGCAGGCAAGCGGCCGGCCCCGCCGTGCGGAAATGTGTTGATTTTTGCGACACTCGCACCTCATTTCCGCCGCCGGGCGGCATTTCCGCGGCGGTATACCGTAGCCCGGCCATTGGCCGGAACCGCGCGTTGCGAGCTCAGGACTCGACAAGCAACGGTACGAAATCTTCACGCGGCGCCGGGGAGAAGATTTACCACAGAGGACACGGAGGGCACGGAGATTAGGAAAAAACGTCGGCCCCTGGAATCCGGAAGCGATGATCTGAGGGCTCGCGAGTCTCCTTTTAATGACTTCTTCCTTACTTCTCCGACCTCTGTGCCCTCCGTGGTAAATCCGTTCCGTACGAAATCCTTCGCGGCGCGCGAAGAAGTTGGCGGATAGTAATACAGAAAGAGCGACGCCGCTCTTCAGGAGACTACGGCCGCCAGGAGGCGCCCTGGCGAGCGTTGGGATGGGGATTCTTTATCGCATCGCCAGCAGCGCGTCGCGCGTCTCGGCCACGTCCATCGTGGCTAGCCGCTCGACCCGGTCGAGGGTCTTCACCGCGGCCACGCGGGCGTTGAAGTCGATCGCCGCATCGGCCGCGACCCGCGTGCGGAGCACGCCCGCTTCGGTCGCCAGGGCGCGTCGGTAAGCGTCGCCGCTGGGATTATCGGGCGTCCAGGTCCGAAGGATCGATTCCACCAGCGCCACCGACTGGGCGTAATCAGCTCGCCTGAGCGCCACCGGCCAGGCCACGAAGCCGTGGCGGGCCGATTGCCACAGCTCGATCGCGGCAATTTGCTCGACGCGGGACTCCTCGGCTTGCTGCTCCCGGCGGTCGGCCGCCTTCTGCTTGACGTACTCCAGGCGCATCATCTTCTTCGCGTAGTGATGCTCGGCGCGTTGGTACTGCAGTTGATCGTGGGCCGCGGCAACGTTCACCCACGCCGAGGCCGCTTCGGCTTCGTCTTTCAGAAAGGCGCCCTGCGCTCGCACGAGTTCGGACGCCCCAGCCAGGTGGTCGCCCCACACCGTGCTACGGTGATGGTAAGCGACCACCTGGGCCGAAGCGACGTGGTCGGCAGCCAGAACAGAGGCGGTTGCGATCAGGGCCAGTGCGGTTTGGCGGATCATCGGAAAACTCTCCAACTTCAACCGGACCAATTGCAGGCGGCATGGGCGGTTGTGGCAGAAGCCAATCGCAAGGGCGGCGCCAATTCATCCGCGCGCTTGCGCTCACCATCGGCCCAGCAACGCGTAAGTGGCCCAATCACAACGCATTGCGCGCGTTGCGCGGCGTAAAAGCCTCGGCCGCGTCAGCGCGGCGCTTCGCGGCAGCGCACTCGATGTGAGTGCGCTCGCTCAGAAAATGAGAATCGTGAGCGTTTCGGCTAAACGGCGCACGTGGCCGCGCCGCAGATTGAGACGTGGCGCAGACGCACGGCGCCTGCTGCAGCAATTCGCTGTGCAGGGCGCGGCAGATTTGACCACAGCGCTCGCGAGAAGGGTTATGGCTTGCCAGCCATGGCCTTCTTGATAAAGCCGACGATCGCCGTCAGGAGGGCGCCGCCGATGGCCGAGGCGCCGCCGTTGCCCACGATCTCGCCGCCCGTGCCGCCGATCGCCTCGATGATCTTTTCAAGCATCCCCAGCGCCCCGGCGGCCTGCCCGCCGGCAACGCCGCCGATGATGCCGGTGATCGTCGCGATGATCTTGTCGAGGTTCAGATTCTTCAGCAGGCCCGCAACGATGTTGCCGCCCGCGCCGCCGCCGAGAACCTGCACGAGGATCGGAATCAGCTTGTCCATGAATCGCCGCCTTTCGGGAAGAGAAGAGTGGAGAGGGAACCGCGAACCCCCAGCTCCTTTCTAACCAATTCGGCAAGCGCGTCGAGAACAGAATCCGGAGGAGCGGCAATTCCACCCGACCAAGAATCGCCTCCGCCGCCGCTTGCGGCTTAGCGCGCACCCCGTCGCCGCCGTTCTCAACTCACCTTGCGGCCGACCAGCGCCAGCGACACGCGCCCCGCAATCGGATCGACCCACCGCCGCACCGTCTCCGGCTTGAGAAACGAGAGATTGGCGAAGATCATCGCTAACCCGAAGGTGATCATGCCCAAAAACAGCGCGATCCCCCCATGCACGGCCACCGCCATCCACAGCACCCACGGTCGGGTAAAGCGGTTCCACACGAGGCAGCAGTAGTAGGCCTCCCAGAACACCGTCGCGTGGGTGAGGATCGCCACCAGCATCGGCCACGCGGCGAGCCACGTCAGGTCGAGCGACTGGTACTCGTAGCTCGCCGCCGCCCACCACACGGCGGTGCCGAGCTGCCAGCTCGTGCCCTCCATTTTCGCGAGGCCCGAGAAGAGATACACCACACACAGGTGCACCTGCATCAGGCGGATGGCCAGGTTGGCCGCCGTCGACGGCGCCGGATCCGTGGCCGTCCCCTTGCGCAGCCGCCACAGGCGATCGAGCGAGTACCGCGCTCCGCACGGGCCCAGCAGCAGGTACATCGCCAACATGCAGTTGGTCTTATCGAGCCCGAAATACGCCCCGGGCGTCACGCGGTTCACGTAGGAGACGGCGAGCAAGAACCCCAACAGTGCCGCGATTCGTGAAAAGAGCCCGACGAACAGGCACAAGAACACGACCAGCGCAAAGATGTGGACGACCCACAACAGCCACGTCGACGGGATCCAGAAGAACACGCTCCACAAGGACCACGGCGCCGAAGGATCCGGATTCTCCGCCGTCGCTGGCGGCACATGAATCTGCCCGCGCAGCAGCTCCACCGGCGTGTAGCCGTCGGGGCCGATAAACCCGGCCAGGTCGAACGACCAGATGAAGTGCGTGTACAGCAGCATCCCTCCGGCCAGCACGCGAATGAGCGACAGCGTCGCCGGGTCGGCCGGCGTAAACCAGAACCGATTCCACGCCTCCCACAACTCGGCGAAGTAGCCGCGTATGTCCGCGATGACGGTTCTCATCGGCCGCCTCCCGGCACGGCCACCGCTTCCGAGGCAACTCCCTCAACCGAGGCCGGACGGTCGCTGCGGCGGCGGTCCAGCACGCCGAGTTCCTCGTAGGTCGAATCCTCGTTCAACCGCCGTCCGGCCAGCACCTCCGCTGGCGTCAGCAATTGATGGCGCACCTTCACCAGCCGCACGTGGTCGCCGGCGTGGGCGTCGAGCAATCGGTCGGCGATCTTCGTCTCCCAACCGATCGTCGCGTTGCGCGGGTCGGACGACTGGTCCACCAGCATCATGTAGCGGTGATACAGCAGCCGCGGCCACTGCTCCCGCCGGTCCGGCAGCGTGCCCTTGGCGATCGAACCGCCCGCCTGGTCGAACACCTCGTACCGGATGAGGTGGCTCACGCTGGGATCCGGCGAAAAGAAGTCATACCCATTGTTGATGTACAGCAAGTTGGCGTAGTGCCACAGAATAGGAAACCGCGTTTCGCGGCTGGCCAGCAGCTCGAGGAAGATTGGCCGCTGCGGCGGGTACTCGCGCGGGTCGAGCTGGTCCGGTGGAATCTCACGTCCCTGGGCGTCGCGCGGGATGCGGCCGGGCGGCAGCGCAGGCTCGAAGATGTCGGACGTCTGAATGAACCACGGCGCCGCGAACACGGCGACGACGTGAAACACGATCAGCAGGCTGGCCGCGACGCGCGACAACGGCCGCCAGGGCCAGGGCGACGGGGCGCGCGGGGACTTGGCCGCCTTGGGTTTCGGTGACGGAGCGGCGGCGGCGGAGGGCCTTTTCTCGCCGGCGCCCGGCTCCGGGCGATTGGGGGGCAGCGGCTTGCTCATCGGGAGGTTCGTCGCAGGGAAGTGGCCGCAAGGGGTCGCGGCGGCGGCATCGCAAGCGATGCCGGCAAACGAGGGCGCCGCGCTTTGGAGATTGGAGAATTCGCGCCCCTAGCAAACGAAAAACGCCCGCATCGGTCAACGCCGATGCGGGCGCAGTGTTGGGTCAATACCGATTTCTCAAGGGATTCAGTCCAGCGAAGCAACCTGCGTCGCTTCGTCGGCGAAGTCGAACGACAGCTCGTAGCTTTCACCGCCCACGATGCTCATGGTCTTTTCCTCGACCAGCGTCTGGCCGTCGCGCTGCAGCTCGACCCGCACCACGTAGCCGTCCCATTCCTGACCAGGAGTCAGGGCATTGGTGGCGTAGGTGCGCGTCTCGCCGGTCTGGTGCGTGGCGGCGCCGGCCAGCGTCACCTTAGCTTCAGCGGGCACGTGCAGCGTCAGCTCGGTGGGCGTTGCCTGGTCGGAGGCGAGCTGCTCGCCGTCGCCGAACGACAGGTCCACTTCCTGGCCCGCCTGCAGGCGGACGAGCTTGTTCTCGACGACCTTCTCGCCGTCGCGGTTGAACTCGACGCGGAGCTGGTAAGCGTAGGTGCGACCGCCCGTGAGACCGCGCGACACAAAGCTGCGCTGGCCGCCGGTGCTGGTGGTCGGACGATCGTTGACGAACACCGCGGCATCGGCCGGCAGGGTCACGCGAATCGCCGCGGACGTCTCGAGCGGGGCCGCTTCGGCGGGTACGCCGTACTCGTCGGGCGTGCCGTAGTCCGCCGGAGCCGAGTAGCCGCCGTAGGAACCGCTGCTGCCCGACGAGCCATAGCTGCCCGACGAGCCGTAGCTGCTGCTGGCGTAGCTCCCCGACGAGGCGTACGAGCCATGGCTGCCGTAGCCGTGCTTGGCGGCCTTGCGGGCGTGCCATCGCGCGAACAGCCCCTGACGATCGCCCGAGGAGCCGCCGTAGCTGGCGCTGCTGCCCGAGGAGCCATAGCTGCCGTAGGAAGCGCTGCTGCCCGAGGAGGCGTAGCCGCCGTAGGATCCGGAGCTGGCGTAAGAACCACTGCTGGCGTACGAGGCGCTGCTGCCGCTCGACCCATAGCTACCGTAAGAGCCCCTCTTACCATGCCCCCAGGCCAGGGCGTCGGAACTGCTGAGTGCGACAATCCCTGCCGCGACGACAGCCGCCTGGAAAAGTCTGTTGTGGTTGAGAACTCTCATCTGCGTATTTCCCCCTGAGGACCTGTATTCTGTCGGGACCGTCGTCCTCGACGATCCTGGCGGCCGCGGGGTGGACACAATCCCCGCAACTGTCCGCCAGGATAGCAAGCATAGGCCGTAATTCAAGTAAACTGGCGAGAATTGCTGGTTTTTGACGATTGCGCGGACCGGGCAGAGAGCGGTGGTAGGAGGGGTACAGGCGGCGCGGGGCGGCGGCCGCAAGTGGCGCTAGAACGCCGGCCGTGGACATGGACGAACCCGCGGGGTTTAGCCGCGCTGGCGCCAGCGGAGCGCCCGGCTGGCGCGTCGCGGCTCAACAATCAGTCAATGCGACGAGCGTGGTGGACACTTCCGCGGCGGTTACTTTGGCGGAAGCGCTTCGATCCGCACCTCGTCCAGGTCGAGCTGCCCTGTCGCGCCGTGGAGGCCGATGGCAACGATCGCCTCCCGTGCCGCCAGCGGGACGGCGACCTCGGTCGATTCGCGTTTCCAGGCAAAACTGCCGGTCCACGGGCCCAGCCCGGCCTCGTCGATCGCGCCGCGGCGCTCGTCGAAAAAGGTCACGACGATCGCCGGAGCGCTTTCCGTATTGGCATCCGCCGCCAGATTCTGGCCCCGCACGCGGGACGAGATCTTCAGCGTGCTCACCTTGCGTCCGTCCACGGCGAAGCCCTGCAGCGCCTGGCTGCCGCGGCCCGGCTGCGCGTTGTCAAATCGCAAGAAGTGCCGTCCCTGCGGCGCATCGTCGGCCGCCACCAGCGCGGCCTGCCGCAGGTAGTGCCAACCGGCCGGCCGGTCCGTCTCGCCCACCAGGTGCTCGAAGTCGCCGTTGAACGCCGATGGCTTCAGCGGATCGGGCAGCACCTCGCGCTCGTCTTCCGCCGCGCCGGTCATCGGCACGAACAGCGTTGCTTCGAGCGGCTCGCGCACGAGCTCCGTGCCGCGCTTCGTTATGCGATACAGCATCTGCTGGTAACGCTGCCCCACGGGGATGATCATCTGTCCGCCGTCGCGCAGTTGTTCGACGAGCGGCTCCGGGATGCTCTCGGGCGAGCACGTGACGATGATCTTGTCGAACGGCGCGTGCTCGGCCCACCCCTGGTAGCCGTCGCCGATCTTGACCGAGACATTCTCATAGCCGAGGCGCCGCAACGTGAGTTCGGCGCGGCGGCCCAGCCGCCCGACGATTTCGATCGTGTACACCTCCTTCACCAGCGGGCTGAGCACGGCGGCCTGGTAGCCGCTGCCCGTGCCGATTTCGAGGACTCGGTCCGTGGGTTGCGGATCGAGCGCCTGCGTCATGAACGCGACGATGAACGGCGGCGAGATCGTCTGGCGATCGCCGATCGGCAGCGCCGCGTCGACGTAGGCGTACTGCTGCAAGGCGGCGGGCATGAATTCGTGCCGCGGGGTGGTGCGCATCGACTCGAGCACGCGCGGGTTCGTGACGCCGGCGGCGGCGATCTCCGTCTCAACCATCGCCGCCCGCATCGCCGCGAAGTCGTGCCCGGGCGGCTGGGCGCGTAGTGACGACGCCAGGCCCGCCATGGCAAAACAAGCCGCGACTCCCAGGCCGATCACCCGGTGGACGCCCCATCGTTTCTGCATTGCCGGCCTCTTGGTTGTTCCGTCGAAGGAAACCGCGCCTCGCGTCGGATCGCCCGCGGCTAGGCCGCGGGCGGGCGATCGCGGTAAGATTGCATCATAGCGACCTTTACGATGACCGCACGGAACGATGACAACTCCGTCAGAAAACTCCGTGGCCGAAACGCGGCGACGGCTCCGCCAGGCGATGCCCGTCGCCCGGCGCTGGGCGTATTTCGATCACGCCGCCGTCGCGCCGCTCTCGGGCGCCGCCCAAGCCGCGCTGGCCACGTGGCTCGACCAAGCGGCCGCCGAGGGCGACACGGTCTGGCCCCAGTGGGCCCGGCAAGTGGCCGCCACGCGGGAATCCGCGGCGCGGCTCCTCGGCGCCAGCGCCGACGAAATCGCCCTCGTTCCCAGCACCACCCACGGCATCAATCTCGTGGCCGAGGGCCTCGACTGGCACCCCGGCGACAACGTGGTGACGCTCGACGACGAGTTCCCCTCGAACCTCTACCCCTGGATGCACCTGGCCGACCGCGGCGTCGAGACGCGGCTCGTGCCTACCGTCGACGGACGCGTTGATTACGATCAACTGGCCGGGCGGTGCGACGAGCGCACCCGAATCATCACGATCAGTTGGGTTGGCTATGCCAACGGCTGCCGCCGCGACCTGAACGTGCTCAGCCAAATCGCCGCCCAGCGCGGCGCCCTGCTGTTCGTCGACGCGATTCAGGGGCTGGGCGCCTTCCCGCTTGACGTCGGCAACACGCCGATCGACTTCCTCGCCGCCGACGGCCACAAATGGCTGCTCGGGCCCGAAGGCGCGGGCATCGCCTACATCCGCCGCGATCGGCTGCCGCTGCTCCGCACCGTCGGCGTCGGCTGGAACAGCGTCGTGCAGGGCTCCGACTTCGGTCACATCGAGTTGCGCCTCCGCGAGGATGCGGCCCGCTACGAGGGCGGCACGAAGAACATGGCCGGCATGATCGGCCTGGGGGCGAGCATCGACGCCCTCACATCCCTCGGCATGGAGAACGTCGCGGCCGCGATCCTCGACGTCACGACCATCGCCTGCGACCGACTGAGCAGCCTCGGCTACCGCATCGCCTCGCCGCGCGACGGCGACCAGGCCTCCGGCATCGTGTCGATCAACGTGCCGGGCGTCGACGTGGCTGCGGTCCGCCGGCACTGCTTCGACCGCGGCGTAGCCCTGGCCTACCGCGCGGGCCGCCTGCGGATCAGCCCCCATGCGTACAACGACGAGGGCGACGTCGATCGCCTGATCGAAGCGCTCCGCTCGTTTCCGGGATGACGCGACTCACGGGATTGCATCGCCCGCGCAGTGCGGTGAAAATGGCCGCGGGCGCGTTCGCCCGCCTTCTCGTCCGGAGCGTTTTTGGCATGTCGCGCCGCGCGGTTTACACCGGTTCGTTCGATCCCGTGTCGCTCGGCCACCTCAACGTGATCGAGCGCAGCAGCCGGCTCGTGGACGAGCTGATCGTGGGCGTCGGCCAGAACATCGAAAAACAGCCGCTGTTCACCGGCGAGGAGCGCGTCGAGCTCATCCAGCAGGCGACGTCCCACTTGCCGAACGTCGTGGTCAAATTGTTCACCGGCCTGGCCGTGCGGTTCGTGCGTGAGTGCGACGCGCGAGTGATCGTCCGCGGCGTGCGCTCGCTGACGGATATCGAGGCCGAGTTCACGATGACGCTCGCCAATCGCAAGCTCGACCCGAGCATCGAAACGGTGTTCTTGATGTCCGACGAGGAGTTTTCGCACGTCTCCAGCTCGCTGATCAAGCAGATCACGCCGCTCGCCGGCGATGAGGAGCTGGCCCGCTTCGTGCCCCGACAGATCATCGCCAAACTGCGCGCCAAGCTGCCGGGGTGATTTTGTTGAAGTCTGCACCGTTAATAAACCCGCTGTCTGCATGGCTCTCGGCTATCAGCCATCGGCTGTCGGCCAGAAAACATGAGTTTTCGTCGTTTGGCCGAGAGCTGACAGCCGACAGCCGATAGCCCAGCGAAAATAGCTGTCGCACTCGCTGCGAGGAAATTAGACTGTCGCTGGGCCGCACATCGATTGGACTTCTCAATACTCAGAACCAGAGGCGCACGACGCATGTCTGAGACTCGACCGGTAAGAGCCGCCATCATTGGCCTGGGGTTCGGCGCGGAATTCATTCCCATCTATCAGCGGCACCCGGACGCGGAGATCCTCGCGGTCTGCCGGCGCGACGAGGCGGAGCTCCACCGCACGGCCGACGCCCTGGGCATCGCGAAGCGCTACGCCAAGTACGAGGACGTGCTGGCCGACCCCGAGGTGGACTTCGTCCACATCAACAGCCCCATTCCCGATCACGCCTGGATGAGCCAGGAGGCGCTCCGCGCGGGCAAGCACGTGATGTGCACCGTGCCCATGGCCACCAACGTGGCCGACTGCGAGAAAATCTGCCAGCTCGTCGCCGACACGGGCCTGAAGTACATGATGGCCGAAACGGTCGTCTACAGCCGCGAGTTCTTGTTC
>CAYSFP010000014.1:0-56831 GCA_964430075.1 uncultured Planctomycetaceae bacterium
ACTGGGTTTGTCAAAGGCGATGAGCGCCTCGTCTTCGTACACAATCGTCGGCAATGCGGAGACGGGCATCAATCAGGATTTTGGAGAGAGGATTTTTGAACAGGAGGAAGCAGAGGAAGCGGAGAAACAATTGGAAGTCCGACGCGTCAGCGAGGGAGTGTTGATTATACGCTCCCCTACGGATGGGCATACCATCCGCAGGCTTGGGTTGGCGCTGAAAGATGTTTTGTGAAACAATCAGGCAATTTTTTTGCTCACGATCCCTATTTGTCGCTGACAGATGTTTGTTTTTCTCTGTTGCCTCTGCTTTCTCCTGTTCAAATTCTTCTTCCGGCAGATGTCGTCGGCACAATCGGACTTGCTCCTCTTTTCGGAATAGTCCGGGAACTCGGAATGTCGATCGTGTGCCGGAGAAATGCGCGCCGGAGAATCGTTCTTGAAAAATCTGTCGAAAAACGGCGTGTTTTCGCCTCTTTTTTGCTTTTCTGGAAATATTCTGCTCGGCAACGTGACGCCGGTCGTCCCGGTGGCAACTGATTTCTTCGAACGGCCGCCGATGGATTGGCCGCCCCCCTCCCTCCGTTGATGGATAGCGACTAAGATGCAAGCCCATGCCGGTATGTTGACCTCGCCCCGTCCGTTCCCTCTCTGGGACCGTCTGACCGGGTTGGCTCCGCGCTCGCAACCGAATCCCCAGCACACGTTTCCCTTTATGACCGGAACCCTCCTTGCGACGCTCGCCCGAGTGATTAGCGGCGCGAGTGTGCGGTGGGTCGATTGCCAGCCGGACACGTGCCAGCGCGTCTACTTTGCCAACCACACGAGCCATTTGGACATGCTCGTACTCTGGTCGGCGCTGCCGGGCAACATCCGCGCGATGACGCGTCCCGTCGCCGCCAAAGATTATTGGGACAAAGGGATCGTCCGCCGCTACATCGCAACCAAGATTTTCGACGCGCTCCTGATCGACCGCAAAGAGGTCAAGGTCCACCAAAGTCCCGTCGAACTCATGATCCGCGAAATTGGCCAGACCAAGTCGCTGATCATGTTCCCCGAAGGCTCGCGCAACACGGGCGAAGAGATCGGCGAGTTCAAGAGCGGGCTGTACTACCTAAGCAAGAAGCGGCCGGACCTGGAGTTGGTTCCGGTTCACTTGGACAACATGAATCGCGTGCTGCCGCGCGGCGAGTTTCTGCCCGTGCCGTTGTTGTCCTCGGTCACGTTCGGGCCGCCGATCTGGCTCGAGTCCGGCGAACCGAAGCCTGACTTCCTGGCCCGGGCGCGCGAAGCCGTGCTCCGCCTCAAGGACTGCTGAACGCCCATGCTGTTGTACTGGATGCAAGTCGCGACGGTGCTCGCCCTGCTGGTCGTGGCGACCTGGGTGGGCCAGTGGCTCCGCCGTCAGGAATCTGCGCGCGTCGACCGTCGCGCCGTCGAGTCCTACAATGCCCGCATTCAGGCCTGGTGGTTCTTCGCCGGCGTGCTGGCGCTGTCGTTCTTTTCCAGCGGACTGACCGTCTCGCTGTTCGGCGTCCTGGCGTTCTGGGCGCTCCGCGAGTTCGTCACGCTCACGCCCACCCGCATCGGCGATCACCGCGCCCTGTTCTGGGTGTTCTTTTTCTTCACGCCCATGCAGTTCGTGCTGGTGTGGTTCGACAACTACGGGCTCTATAGCGTGCTGATTCCCGTGTACGCCTTCCTGTTCATCGCGGTCCGCTCGGCGGTCTCCGGCGACTACGACCGCTTTCTCGAGCGGATCGCGAAGATCCAGTGCGGCTTGATGATTTGCGTGTACTGCCTGAGCTTCGCGCCGGCGATGCTCTACCTGCGGCTGTCGACGACGGGCCCTGATGATCCCTACGCGCAACAGCGGATGCTCTTTTTCTTCGTGTCGATCGTGCTCTTGGCCGACCTGCTCGAATGGGCCGCCAGCCGCATGTACGGCAAGCACGTCATCGCCGAAAGCATCGACCCCAACATCACCTGGGAGGGGGTGCTGGCCAGCGCCGTTTGCACCGCGGTGGTCGGCGCCCTGTTCTACTGGGCGACGCCGTTTTCCGGATGGTGGCAGGCGGGGGCGCTGTCGTTGCTGATCTCCGTGATGGCATCCGCCGGCTCGCTGACGATGGCCGCCGTGAAGCGCGACCGCGGTGAGCTGGTCTCCGGCAACTTCGTCGAAGGCCATGGAGGCGTGCTCAGCCGCATCGACTCGATCTGCTTCGCGGCGCCCGTGTTCTACCACGTGACGCGGTACTTCTTCGCCGCGGCGAGCTGAACTACCAGCCGCTCCTGCATGAAACCTCCGGCCCCCTCTCCCTGGCGGAGACAAGATGATGCATCTGCCAGCGCAGCAGCTCCGCGACAGCAGCGTAGCGCAAACCATTCTCCGGTCCCCTCCCCTTGATGGGGAGGGTTAGGGAGGAAGGCGTGTCCCCGCACCCTCACCTCTCCCCCCGCCCCTCTCCGTCGAGGAGAGGGGAGCAGAGGGATTTTTCCGCCATACGCTTCCGCGCGGTCAGCGCCTGTTGCCGGCCGCTTCCGCCGGCGCCGCATTCATCGTATGCCGCGCCGGGCGCGTCGACCAATCGGCATAGGCCGCGCTCGCCGCCGTCGGCGCCGTGCTGAGCGCCGCCTCATCCGGCGCCGACGGCGTGGGCGTTATCGACGTCGAAGCCAACGTCGCCGGCGTGCCGCCCGACGGCGTGGCTCCGCTCGCCAGCAGCGTGCCATCCGAGGGCATCAGCGCCGGCCGACCGGCCTTCACCCAGTCCAGCCAGGAATTCTGCAGCGCGAGCAAATGCTGGAAACCGTAGTTCTCGCGCACCGCTCGCGGCCAATTCCCGTCGCGCATGCCGTCGGACAGGAACTGCAGGAACGCGGCCTTCCCCTTCTGCCCGATGAGGAACACCGCCAGCGAGTGCCCCTGCGCGTACAGCGGCAGCACGTCCTCGGGATACTCCGTCATGGAGAACATGTCGTCGAACGGAATGCCGCGCCCGCGCTCGCCCGGCCGCACCTTGAGGAAATCGATCAGCATTCGCTCCTGCTTGGCGATCTCGCTGTGGTGCTCGACGGTCGTGCACGCGCCCTCGTCGGCCCACCGCGGCACGGGCTGGCGGAAGTGTGTGGCGAAGATCGTGTGCGTGATCTCGTGCGGTAGAACCGAGTCGAGCACCCGCTCGCGCGAACCCTGAATGTTCATTCGCCAGCCGAACACTTCGCCGCCGTCGAAGACGAAGCTCGTCGCCCCGCCGGCGCCCAAGCGCGGCGCCACAGTGGCCTTAATCGGGCAGGGCTCGGCCCACCGGGGAAGTTCCTTCCCCAGCCATTCGATCGCCAGTTGCTTCCGCCACGCCTCGGCCGCGTCGCCGATTTCCTTCGCCAACTTTGGCGTCGGCGCCGTCACCGTGAAGTTGGTCGTGCGATATCCGGCCGCCGCGTACAGCGTGCTGGCCGTGGAGAAGCACAACGCCACTGCGGCGAGTACCGCGACTGGCCGCGTGGCCCCAAAGATTCGAGCTTCCATGCTCTGGCGCCTCATTGCGTAATGGGGGAGGACGAATCCCTGTCCTCAGCCGTGGCCTCATCTCGCGTACATGCGAGTCTCGGCAAAAGCGGTCACACGGGAGGCCGCGGAGCAAATGCAGGGCCAAATCCCTTGGCCGCCTCTGCCCGCGCTGCGGAAGTCGTACGGGGGTCTAGTCTTGCGGGGACACCGACGCACCTCGACAAGCGCCGGATTGCGGGACCGGCGGCGTCAAGGTTTGCAGAATTTACCAAGCTCGCCAAATTTGGGGAAAGCCAGTTTGCCCCGGTTTCAGAGCGAAGCTGGCTTCCCACGTAGCGGCTTTTGCTGCCGGCTGAACCTTCGCGCTCGGTGCGTCCTTCGCGACGATCAGCCCAGATGTCGACATCCTCAATATGGCGCCCACGCGACGCCCTTTTCGAGCGAAAAGCACGACAATCCCGCCAGCCTTCGGGAACTCACATCTCCGTTCGCCCGCCGCTGGCGGCTTAGCGCGCTTCTGAGATTTTCCGCCCGCGGCTCCGCAATCTCACCCGCCCTGCGCCGCCTTGATCCGATCCAGCATCCGCCCGGGCGAGCCCATCGCGTTGTATCCCGCATCGACGTGCAGAATCTCCGCCGTGATGCCGCTGGACATGTCCGACAGCAGAAACGCGCCGGTCTTGCCAGCCTCTTCGTGCGTGATATTGCGGCCCAGCGGCGCCATCGCCTCGTACAGCCCCAGCATCTTGTCGACGCCCGCCCCGCGGCCGGAGATCGTCTGCAGCGGCCCGGCGCTCAGCGCGTTGACGCGAATTCCCCGCGGGCCCAGGTCGTAGGCCAGGTATTTCACAATCGAATCGAGCGCCGCCTTGCATACGCCCATTACATTGTACCCCGGCACGCACTTCTCGCCGCCGTAGTAGGTGAGCGTCAGCACGCTTGCGCCGTCAGCAAGCACGTCGCTGGCCGCGTTGGTCAGCGCCATCAAGCTGTAGGCGCTGATCTCCATCGCCAGTTTGAAGCCGGCCCGGCTGGTCGCGATCGTATCCCCGCGCAAGTCATCCGGCGGGGCGAAGGCAATCGAGTGCAGCAGGAAATCGATCGTCCCGAGCTCCTCCTTGCACCGCGACATGACCGCGGCGATCTGCTCGTCGCTGGTCACGTCCATCGGCTGCAAAAACTTCACCTGAGCGTTGCCCTCGGTGAGCTTGGTGATGCGGCCCAGATTCTTCTGCCGCTGGTCGTCCGGCTTATCCGGCATGTAGGAAAAGGCGCACTCGCCGCCCTCGGCCATCACCAGTTCGGCGATGGCCCAGGCGATCGACTGCTTGTTGAACACGCCTGTGATCAGGCCCTTTTTGCCGGCAAACAACGCCATCGCACGCTCCTTGGGGCCCCAAGGGGGCCTCGGCTCCAACTGCATCGCTAGCCCGTCCCAGGGGGCGGGCTGTCCGGCTGGCAGGATACCACTCCTGGCGACCCCAGCGAAGGGGCGCCGCCGGTCGCAGTGGGTCGGAATGTTAAGGTGCTATCCAGCAAGCAGTTGTCGCATCCGGTGGTGCAACCAGCACACGAGCAAGGCGAGCCGAATGCGCTTGGATGATGCCTAATTGACGCCTCATTCGATCGTTTACCGTTGCCCATTCGACACCACAGTTGTACTATTGACTACTACAGGGCGACGAAATGACTACCATCAGTCACGCCCGCCAAGAGCATGTGCCATGAAAATGCCTACACTTCCTGCCCATCTTGACCTCCTGAAACTTGTGCTAGCGGCTGCCGCCAAGCACGACCGGGTCGACGCCTTCCTCGCCGAGGTGCTACCCGAGGCTCGCGCCTTTCTAAGTGCAGGCGCGCTGGCCGTGTTACGCGCCAATCCTCCGCAATGGCAGGTCACGGCCGCCAGCGGGGTGCGCGCGAGCGAAATCCCGACCGAGGTGGTCGGCGACGCCGTCGATCGCGGCGGTCTGGCCACGTGGAGCGACTGGGCGGCCCTCCCGCTGACCGAGGGCTACGCCCTGGCCGCCCGCCGCGTTGGCGACGCCGCGTCGCTTTCCGCCTTTGCCGATGGCCTCGGCTCGGCCCTCGCCGCCGTCGACGGCCGGCAGCAGGGCGCGTCGCGCATCCGGCGGCTCAAGACGATTCTCGATATCACGCACGCCTGGCGGCAAACCAACAGCATGCAGGCGCTGCTCAAGGCGATGGCCGAAGCCGCCACCGAGCTGCTCGGCGCCGACCGGGCGAGCATCTTTCTCTGGGATCGCGCTCACAAGGAGCTCGTGGGCCGACCGGCCCTCGGCGTGAAGGGCGACGAGCTGCGCATTCCCGACGACTCGGGCATTGTCGGCCAGGTCGTGCACACCGGCGAGCCGCGCCGCGTCGGCGGGGGCCTGGGCGACGACGAGATCGATCGCCAGGTCGACGCCGTCACCGGCTACGTCACGCGCACGGTCTTGTGCGTGCCGCTGGTGGCGCCCGGCGCCCGCAGCCTGGGCGCGTTCGAGGTGCTCAACAAGCGCGACGGCCACTTCACCGAAGAGGACGAAGACGCGTTGATTGAGCTGGCCACGCACGCCGCGGTAGTCTTGCAGAACACGCAAGAATTCGAAGAGCTGCTCACCAAGCACCAGCAGCTCGTCGAGCAAGCCGCCCAGGGTCTGCAGCTCATTGGCGAGAGCCCGGCCATCGAAGCGGTGCGGTCGACGACGCGCCGCATCGCAGATACAGATCTCGCCATCCTAATTTTGGGCGAGAACGGCACGGGCAAGGAAATCGTCGCCCGTTCGATCCACTACCTCAGCCGGCGGCGCGATCAGCCGTTCATCGCGGTGAACTGCGCCGCGCTGACCGAAACGCTACTGGAGAGCGAGCTGTTCGGCCACGAGAAGGGCGCGTTTACCGACGCCCGCGAGTCGCGCGTGGGCAAATTCGAGCTCGCCACCGGCGGCACGCTGTTTCTCGACGAAATCGGCGACATGAGCCTCAGCGGCCAGGCCAAGCTGCTCCGCGTGCTGGAAGATAAGGTGGTCGTCCGGGTCGGCGGCTCGACGCCCATCCACACCGAGGTGCGCATTCTGGCCGCCACGAACCAGGATCTCGGCGCGATGGTGCGGGCCAAACGATTCCGCGAGGACCTGTTCTTCCGCCTCAATGTCGTCAGCCTTGAATTGCCGCCGCTACGCGAGCGCGGCGAGGACGTGCTGCGGCTGGCCGACCATTTCCTGACGACCTTCTGCCGCACGATGGGCCGCAAGGCGCCGAAGTTTTCGCCGGCGGCGCGCAAGCGACTCCTGTCGCACGCCTGGCCCGGCAACGTGCGCGAGCTCCGCAATCTCACCGAGCGGCTGGCCTACCTCACGCAGGGTGACACGGTCGAACCGGAGGACTTGGTCCTGATCGATTCTGGCGGCGAGGCCGAGCTGCTGGAGCTCTCCGGCTCGCTCGCCGAAGCGACCCGCGACTTCCAGCAGCACTACATCCGCAAGACGATCGACTCGGCGCGCGGCAACATGAGCGGCGCCGCCCGCCGCCTAGGCCTGCACCGCTCGAATCTCTACCGCAAGATGCGGCAACTCGGCATGGCCGCGGACGGCGGCGGGGATGAAGAGGAGTGATTGAAATACGGCGCGAGGCGGTACAATAGGCGTCGCGGAACTGCGCCCTTCGGCCTCTTGTTCTGAAAAGGAGTTCGCCATGGCCCGCCAGACGAAGGACCAATCTGCCAAGTCGTCAAGCGACGCGTCCTCATCCCCTTGGGCTGCGCTGACCTGGGACGATCTGGACCGCTGGTCGGACAGTCGCAGCGTCCAGCGCGGCCGTTCGTATCAGCGCGGCGGCCGTGTCCGTAACTTGTCCGTCATGGACGATGGCCGGCTGCTGGCGGAAGTCCGGGGGACCGAACGATACGTGACCTCAGTTGCACTCGTCTCGGAGGGCAAGCGCGGCGCGCGGCTCGTCTCGCAGTGCACCTGCCCCTTGCAATGCGACGGCTGCAAACACGCCGTGGCCGTCGTCGCTGAATACCTCGCCATGCTCGCCGACGGCCGCAGTCCCGCGAAGACCGGCGCCGACGACCCCCGCTGGTTCCGCCTGACGGGCGACGGGGATCCTATCGACGACGATGACTGGGAGGAGGACGACCAGGATGAGGACGACTGGGCCAACGAGGAATTCGCTCCGCGGAGACCGCGGCCGGCTGGCCGCGGCGGCGGGTCGACGCGCACATCCCGGAAACGACTCAGCCGCACCGAATGGGACGCCAAGCTCAAAAGTCACCTGGAACAGAAAAGCCGCGAACAACTGGTCGAGTTCGCATGGTCGGTCGTGCAGCGATTCCCCGAAGTGCGTCGCGAGCTTCAGGAGCGCATCGAACTGGGCGAGGGCGATGCCGATCAACTGCTCGTCCAGGCCCGCCGCGAGCTGCGACGTTGCACGTCTGAACATGGCTGGCGAAACGGCTGGACGGGCGAAGGCTTCACGCCCGACTACGGGCCGCTGAAGCGCCGCCTCCGGCGCATGTGCGAGCTGGGTCACGCCGATGCCGTCGTCACCCTGGGCCGCGAACTCGTCCACGCCGGCCTGGAACAGGTCGGCTCCTCCGACGATGAAGGCGAAACGGCCATGGCCTTGAGCGACTGCCTGCAGGTCGTGTTCCAGGCCGTCGAACAGTCAACGCTTTCGGCGCCGGACAAGATTCTGTTCGTCATCGACGCCTATTTGAAAGATGACTACGACACCCTGGGATCGGCCGCCGAAAAGCTGCTCGACGCCCCTTGGACCGTGCAGGACTGGTCGGCCGTCGCCGATGTGCTCGCGGAGCGGCTCAAGCAGCGGCCCAAGGCGAGCCGCAAGGACGATTTTTCCGCTGCCTATGCCCGCGATCACGTCAGCGAATGGCTGATCGACGCCTTGGGACATGCCAAACGGGACGATGAAGTCCTGGCCATCCTGGAACGCGAGGCGCCCTTGACCGGCAGTTACCGCCGGCTCGTTGCGTATTTGATCGAACAAAAGCGGTATGACGATGCGGAACGCTGGGCTCGCGAAGGCATCCAGCAGACCCACAAGCAGTACCCGGGAACCGCGTCTCAGTTGGCGGAGTTGCTCCGCAACGCGGCGAGCAAACGCAAGCAATGGGACGTCGTTGCCGGGCACGCCGCCGCCGAGTTCTTTGCGCGGCCGAGTGCGTCGGGGCTCGACAACCTTGTCCAGGCCGCGACCAAGGCCAAGTGCAACCCCGCCGTTCGCGAGGCGGCGCTGCGATTTCTCGAAACGGGCGAACTCCCGCACACCGCCGCCCCGGTCAAAGGCAAGTCCAAGTCCAAGACGAAAGCACAGGCGAGCGCCGAGTTTCCGCTGCCGATTCCCGAGTATCTCGCTCCGATTCTTGTGGAAGGCGACCGTTTTTCGTCGGGGCCACGACCGCGGTTCGACGTCCTGCTCGACCTCGCCATCAAGGAAAAGCGGCCCGCGGACGTCCTGCGGTGGTACGACAAGATGAGCGAGTCCAAGTCCAAATCAGGACGTGCCGCGGCGTGGAACGATGGGAGCCTTTCCGGTTCGTTCGCTGAACGAGTGGCCCAGGCCGTGGCCGCTGAATTCCCCGACCGCGCGCTGGCCATCTACCGCCAAAAACTGGAAAGCCTCCTGCCGCAGACCGGCACGACGGTTTACGAACAATGCGGCGAGTATCTGAAGAAGATGCGCGCGATCATGAAGACGCTCGACCAGGGAGATCACTGGGACGAACTGGTGGCCGACATCCGGCACAAGTACGGCAATCGCCCGCGGTTTATGGAAGTGCTCGATAAGCTGCAGAAGCGGCCGATCGTCGCCGCGCAAAAGGGGCGACGTCGTTAGATTCTGGACAATAGCAGCGAGATCTAACCGCGTCTGCACCTCGTGGGACGCCGATCCCGCCACGCTAGGTTTATTTGGTCGACCTGATCGCCACCACGTGATGAGCCCCGCAGGCGATCTTCTCAATGCCTGTAAGTTCGGGAATTCTCATGGGAACCAGCGACTTCATCGGGAGCAAGGAGGGAGGCCCCTTGACTCCGAACTGGCCGTTTTGATTCGTGCCCCAGGCCCAAAGCGTTCCCTCCTCGTCGACCGCCAGGGAGTGGAGCCCTCCCCCGGACACGGTCCTGATCTTGGGCAACCCCGGCACTTGCGCGGCCTCATTAAAATCCAAATCGGGGCCGACGCCTCTACCGCCAGATTCCGCTTCGCCCACGCCCAGTTGACCTCGCAATCCGTAACCCCACGCCCAGACTGTTCCGTCGTTTTTGATTGCCAGACGATGATTGAGACCACAGGCAATTGCGTTGATGTCGCTCAGGCCCTCGACTTGAACCGGCAGGACTCGGGAATATTCCGTATCTTTGCCGCCGTAAACGATAAACTCTCTGGCCCCGCAACCCCACACGGTCCCGTCCTCTTTCAGTACGATCGTTGAAGCGTCGCCGCAGGCGATCGCCTTGACGGGGCCGCCAATCGCCATCTGCACCGGCTCTCTGCGGGCCTCTTTCGTGCCGTCGCCAAGCTGGCCATGGCCGTTGTAGCCCCATCCCCAGACTGTGCCGTCGCGCTTGAGCGCGATCACAAAACTGCGGCCGGCGGCCACGTCGATCACATCGCCGATGCCCCGAACTTGCACGGGGCGGGACCGGTCTTCCGTCGTCCCGTCGCCGAGCTCGCCGCCGCGATTCGCGCCCCACGCCCAAACCGTGCCGTCCTTCAACACGGCCACGGAAAAGTATTGCCCCGCGGCAATGGCGCACACGTTTTCCAAGTCCGGCACGCGGCTAGGCGGTTCGGACATGCTTTCTGTTCCCCGACCAAGCTCGCCGTTGTCGTTGCTTCCCCACGTCCACACCCGGCCGTCGGCGTCGAGCACGAGCGTATGAAAGAAGCCCGCGGCGACGTCAACCGGTTGTTTCACGTCGGGAATGAGCCGCGGCGGATGTCTTCCCCCGGGCGGCCAAAGTGGAAGGCCGGGGCTATGGCCGAGCTCCGCAAACATGTTGCCGCCCCACGTCCAGACTGCTGGCGCCGCGGCCTCCTCGGCACCGTCCGGCGCGTCCTCGGCGCGGGCCGTCGCCCACGCCAGCGGGATTGTCATAAGAGCCAGGATGACGGGCGTGAATGAGCAAGCGGAGGGAATCAACCCACGGGACCAGCGGCGTCGATTGGCATTCATAACGTCCTCTCCATTCGCGCAACTGTCAGCTTGCCGTTGGCGTCGTCGGCGTAGGTCGTCGACTTGGCGACCGCCAACTGACGTTCACATCACCGAAGTCCTGTCGCCTGCCGTCGATTCGCATTTCCGTATGGTACAGTGGTAGAATGGAAACGTCGAAACGTCTTTTTCATCGCGCTGCCTGAGAACCCCATGCCCAAACTCGACTACCGCAACATCGAGATCGATCCAACACGTTGCGGCAGGCAACCTGTCGTCGCGGGAACTCGCATCCGCGCGGCCACCGTCCTCGGGTGCTATCGCCAAGGAATGAGCGTTGAGGAAATCGTTCAACAGTACGCATCGCTCAAGCCGGCGGACGTTCACGACGCGCTGGCGTATGCGTACGACCATATCGACGAAATCGAGGCCGCGATGGCGGCGGATGACGAAGTCGTCGTGAAGGCGAAACACGACCCAACGACCGCGCCATAAGCGCAATCAGAATTCATACGGACGAGGATATCTATGGAGCAGTTGCTCCGGCCCTCCGCCGATCAGGGATCGATGCAATGTCCACCGCTGAAGTTGGCCGTCGCGGCGAGTCCGACGATGACCAACTCCTCTGGGCAACGAACGAGGGACGAGCGATCCTCACGTTCGACGTCCGCGACTTTGCGCGCCTTCATGCCCGGTGGATGACCGAGCGGCGACGTCACACGGGGATTGTCGTTTCTCAGCAGCGTGCGATCGGAGACGTCCTGAGTCGCCTGTTTGTTTTGTGGAGCAAAGTCGACGCCGAGTCGATGGTCGATCGACTTGAGTTCCTGGGCGATTGGGGGGCATCATCGGCGATCAACCGAAACTCTTGAAATCTTGAGGTTTCGGATCGCTCTCCCCGCGCTCGCGCGGCGCCCAAGCCGAGCCGCGGCGGACATTCTCAACCGCTCAAATCACAAAGTGCCAATCTCCGCCCGTTCGCGCCTCGCCGCGTCTTGGACAGACGTCGCACAGTTCGTCCCCGACTTGCGCATAGGCCCATTCGATCGCCGCGGTCGTGCTTGTCCACACCTGCGGCGCCTCGCGAAAGACGCGGTCGGCCCCTAGCTGGTCGACTATGCCCACCTTCCAGAGCGTCGTGAAGAAATTGTCGCGCACTCCCGACAGGCAGAGCCGGACGCCGCGCGCGGTCACGCGTTCGATGAACTCCTTGAGCAGGTGCATGCATACCGCGTCGGGGTTTCGCACGTGTTTTACGCGGAGCACGAGCACGCGCACGCCGTCGTCGAGCCGCTCTTCAATCGATTCCAGGTGCGATTCAAATTCCGGCGCCGAGCCGAAGAAGATCTCGCCCTCGAAGTGGTAGATCTTGATGTACGGACACGCCTCATCGCCCGGGCGCCGCTCGCGGATCTGATGCGAGTCCGCCATCACCAGTTCGTGCATCTCCACACGGGCGGCGCGCGGCACGTACATCAGGAACGACAGCACCGTGCCCACGAGGATGCAGAACTCCACGGAAATGAACACGGCTGAAAGTGCCGTTGCGGCGACAATCACGGCGTCGAACCGCGTCGCCCGGCAGTGGTAGCGGATGCCTTCGACGTCGATCATCCGGGTGGCCGCCACCACCAGCACGCCGGCGAGCGCCGCCTTGGGGATGTACTGGGCCAGCGGCGCCAGGGCGAGAATCGTGAGCGCAACCATCCCGGCACAAATCACGCCGGACCACTGTGTGGCGGCGCCGGCCTGGTGGTTGATGTGCGAACGCGTCAGCGACCCCGAACCGGGAAAACACTGGAAGAAACTGCCAGCGAGATTTGCTACGCCCTCGCTCAGACACTGCTGATTCACATCCAGTTTCTGCCCCGTCTTGGCCGCGATGCTTTTGGCCATCGCGATCGCTTCGAGCAGCCCCAGCATGCCCACCGCCAGGGCGCTGGGCGCGAGCTTTTGCACAAGCGTCCAGTCCCACGTCGGCGGCTCGAACCGCGGCAACGCGCGCGGCACTTTGTCGATCAATTTCACGCCGTCGGCCGCCAGGTCCCAATACCACACGCCGGCTCCGGCCGCGGCGATCGCCAGCAGCAATTCCGGCAGTCCGAGCTTGAACCGCCGATTGAGCCATCGCAGCGCGAGCGTCACGCCGATCGTCCCGCACGCGACCCAGACCGTCGGCCAGTGCACCGGCCCGCCCCCGGTCATCGTGAGCCAAAACCGCTTCACGAAGTGATCGTGCTGTGCGCCCTGGGCCGACAGGCCCAGCACGTTCTTCAGTTGATCCAGCACCAGCAGGACCGAAGCGCCGGCGGTAAACCCCACGATCACCGCGTGCGAAATGTACCGCGACAGGTCGCCCAGCCGCAGCAGCGTGATGCCGGTCTGGATGCCGCCGATCAGCGCGGCCATCAGCATCGCCGCGGGGATCCGCTGGTCGCTCGGCACGATCGCCAGCGCGCTGAGCATGGCGATCGAGATGGCATTGGTCGGCCCGTTGATGAGCTGCTTCGACGAATCGAGCAGCGCTCCCACCGCCGTCATGACGATGGCCGTGTACAGCCCGTACTGCACGGGCATGCCGAAGATGCTGGCGTAGGCCATCGCCTGCGGCACGGCCACGGCGGCGACGGTAACGCCTGCGAACAGGTCGCGGCGAAACGTCGCCGGCGTGTAGGTGCGCAGCGAGTCGAGCGCGGGAACCAGCTTGTACAACCGCGCCTGCCAGCGGGGCAATTTGGCGGCGGGCTGCGCTGTGCGCTCGCCCGTGGCGTGAATGTCGCTCGCCATGAAGAATCAGCCGCGGTCGAAGCCAGTTCCGCCGCCGCGCTCGCTACGCCGCGTGGCGCCAGGGCAGGGGAGCCACCATCATCGTTGCACGGCACGAACGAAGCAACTGCGGTTTCGCAAGCCGAGGCCGCTCCGCCACATCATTCCGGCATCCCAAGGCCGGCGCGAATGCAACGCCGCACCTTGCGGCACTCGGCCACAGCCGCCCGCGCCATCGCCTTGTCGGCGGTCTCGCCTGGGTAACGTACTTCGACGGCATACTCCGTCAGCAAATGGAGGCTCGGCCGCAAGTGTTCCCACAGCGGTTCGACAGGCATCGCGAGCTTTAAAAGCGCCGAGAGATTGTGCGTCTTACCGAAGGTGATGCCAGCCTCCTGAAGCCGCGCCTTCAAATATTTCTCGGCACGCTGCTGGGCGTGGAAACACGACGCGTCGTAGCTCGAAGCCTTGCGGGCGCGCAGCTCGCGCTGCGCCGTGGTCCAATCGCCTTCGGCTTTGGACACCCACTCAGTCGTGAGAGGCTTCATACAACACGCGGCCTTTTTCCGAGATCTCGCTCAGAAAAAATCGTCGAGGGCCACACGTTGTGCGACTTCTTGCGGCGTCCGCACAAGCAATTCCAGGGGAATCGTCGGCGAGACGCGATTGAGAATTGTCGCGGCCATGGGAGCGCTTTTTCCCTCGAATGGCATCACGACCAACAGATCGACGTCGGAATCCTCCGTCGCCGAACCGTCCGCATACGAGCCAAACAGAACGATCCGCTCCGGTCGAAACTCACGCGCAATTCGGGCTGTGAGCTCATGAATCTCGTTCATCGCGACCATCGGCGTCTCCAGGCATCAGGATAGAGTTTAGCATAATCGCTGGAATCAATCGCCTGGCGTCTGGCCTACCCCGTGCGCAACCGCGCTTCGATCCGCCGAATCGCCTCGTCCACCGGGCACGCGCGATCGCCGACGACCAGCTCGCCGCCGCTGTTGAGCAGCGCGTCGAACTTCCGCTTTGCGGAAACCACCGTGCTGTGACTGCGACCGCCGAAGTAGTCGCCAATTTCGCTCAGCGCCGCGCGTGTGAACCGCCGCGCCAGCCACATGCACAGCATTCGCGGCTCCGCCACGGCACGCGTCTTCCGCTCGGAGCGCAACGTGGCCGGCTCGATGTCGAACACGTCGCAGACGGCTCGCTGGATGTCCTGCAGCCGCACCTGCGGCGCATGTTGCCGACAGAACGCGGCGATGGCCTGCTCGGCCAATTCCAGCGAGATCGCCGTCGACGCGCCGCGACTGACCGCCATGCTTTCGGCCACAAGCCGATTGACGGCGCCACTGAGCAGTCGCGCACTGCCCACAACTTGCCGCGCGACCAGCTCGACGACGGCGTCGCTTAGCTCGACCCGCACACGCTGGGCAATTGCGCGGACAATGCTCGTGCGAACGCCGAAGTCGGGCGGCTCCATTTGCTGCGCCAGACCCTCGCTCAGTCGCGACGCGAGCGCTGGCATCGGTGCGCGGAGATCGCTGACGGGGCGATCGCTGGTGAGCACCGCCTGTCCATGACGACCGTGCAAAGCGTCCAGCGTGTAGAGCAACTCTTCCAGCGTCGCCTTTTTGCCATCAAAAAAGTGCACGTCGTCGACCAGCAGCAGGTCGATCTCACGCATCTTGTGGCGAAAGCTCGGCACCGCCCGTCGCTGGAGCGCCTCCAAAAATTGCGAAGTGAACTGCTCTGCCGTCAGGGCGATGGTCCGCACGCGTCCGCGCGCCGCACGGGCTTCGTGATCGATTGCTTCCAGCAGGTGCGACTTGCCGCAGCCGTTCGGCCCGTGAATGAGCAACGGCGAAAAACGCCCGGGGTGATGGGCCAAGTCACGCGCCGCTTGAGCCGCCAGCCGATTCGACGCGCCAAGGGCAAACGTCGCCAATGTCCGGCCGCGCGGACGCGATGGCTCCGGAGCGCGGCATGCCGTTGTTGGGCCGGACATGCACGCGAATTGTCTCGCCACCGCCGCGCGGCGCATGGAGACCGACGAATGCGGTTCCGCGCGAGCCTCCTCGAACGCGATCGTCGGCGAGGGCGACCACAGCTCTACGCAACACTCGGCCAGCGGCCGGTGCAGCTTGCGCCGCACGAACTGCAACTCCGCGTGCGACGCGCACACGACGCGCACCGCATTGCCGCTCAGCTCGAGCCGCGTTCGGCCGCCCAACCACAGTTCAAACCGATCGGCGCCCACTCGGCGGCGCAGCGCGTCTCGCAGTACGGACAGCCTGTCCGAATCGTCCTTGACCACGTCCTGTGCTCCTCAATCGGCGCGCAACTTCCTTCGGATCCCTGGGGCGTCGCTGCGCTCGCCACAGCGCGCCGACGGAGGAATCGCGAAGCTTGTTGTTGTCGCCTTTGCCCTAGGAGAAGCGACCGGTCGCCGTGAGGCGGCCGGCGATGCCTGGTTGTCACCTGAGGCGGCGATTGTAGGAGTGCTAGCACTTCGCTCCAAGGACTTGACACTCGGCGGCCGGCGCTCGCAGGAGGGGGGGCGCGCAATTCAGCGAGAAACATCGGCTCGCCTTTGCCGCGAAGCACGGAAATTTTTTTTTCTGCGCGCCTCAGCCAGGGTGGATAATGTGTCGGACCGGCGCGTCGCTCTGAACGCGTCCCGATGAGGCGCGATCAAGGCGATGCGCCCACATTTTTCGCCAGCCGCGCGTAGACGGCGCGGCGTTCCCACTCGAGAAATCCCGCTCGCTGGTACATGTCTACCGCGGGTTGGTTCGCCGCGTCGACGGCCAACACCACCCGTTGTGCACCGCCGCTCGCTGCGGCGTCGAGTGCGAAGCGAACGATGCATGTTCCGAGTCCGCGCCCGCGCGCTTCCGGCGTGACGCCCATGTACACAAGCTCCCAACTACCGGCAGCCGCGTGCCCGGCGAGGATCAACACCCCCGCATCGACGCCGCCGGCGCGCACGACGTACCACTGGTCCGTGAGATACTCGCCCTGCTGCTGGTAGCCGTCCAGCACGTCATCGATCGATCGCACTCCGTCGAGAGCAGGACAGTCGAGCGTGCCTTCGTAAGTGCGAGCGACAACGTGTGCGAGTTGCGCCGAATGTTGGTTTGCATTCGAAACGAATGCCACATTTGGCGGAACTTGCAGCAAAGGCGCAGAAGCAGCAGCCTCGGCAAACAGGTACAGCAGGTCGGCCAGATGCGGAAAGCCAACCTCTGCCATCCGCTGCCGCGAGAAGGGTTCCACTGCGGCCACATTCATTTGGGCCAGCACGATGCGATGCTCGTCGACGAATCGCGCCGCCCCGCAAAACAACGCGTCAGCGTCCGTATGTTCCGGCGGAGGGGGCCACAGGCAGGCCGTATTTCCTGCGGACGGTTGCACCCACACGGCCGCGAGAGGCGCAGAACCCTCGATGATGAGCAGACCGTCCCAAGCCGCGTCGTCGGCCGTCGCTGCAATGGCGGCCGCGAGTGCCTCGCTTTGGGATGCGCAGCCGGCCGCATGGAGTCTGCGCAACGCCGCCGCGCGAAGCGACGCGGGGCAGCGAATCACGCGTGAATCGCTCATGCCGCAAGCATAGCCGACAGGTCCCGCCTACTGATACATGCCGTCGTGATCGAGATTGTTGATTTGCTCGGCGCCCAAACGACGGCGTGGGAAGAACGCCTTCCACGCAGGTTCGGCCGGTTTGTCGCTTGCCGTCGATTTGGCGACGGCTTCGCCAGCCTCGCCGTCTGATTGCGGTGGGGCCGTGGCGACGGGCGCCGGAGGAGGCAGCGCGGGTTGGTCGAACTCCAACGGCCGCCCGCTTGCCGGATCCTGGAAATCCAGCTCCACGCTGAAACTGTCGTGCGGCGAACTGGCCCACAGCACCGGCGCCGGCCGCGTGTGCAGGCTGCTGATCACGTCAGCTCCACGGCGTATTTGATAGAGCTGCTCGCCGGCGACGACCGTTGGCTGCGGCTGCAATCCATAGCGCTGGGCCGCGAGCATCACAATCTGCGTCGTGTCGCCGGTCCGGCCGCGAAAGGACAGTCGTTGCACGCGCCCGTCGGCGCCAAAATAGTACGTCAGCGAACCCGCCAGATCGTAAACCTGCGTGCCGGTGACCAGCGGCACGCGGACGCCGAACATGTCCAGCGACGCCAACGCCGTCGACTTCCGCGGCCAGCGCTGGTAGACCCACTCCTTCGTCACGTCCATGCGAAACACTTCGGCAATCGAGTAGGTCGGCGTGCCTTCCAGCGGCGTGGGCGTGGGATACAGCGTTGCGCCGGGTCCTGTCGGGGGAGCAATCATGGCCGCTGTTCGCCGGGCCGCTTCCGGCCCGAACGCCAAGGGCTGGCCGCCGGACGCGGTCGGCGCGCTTGCCGGGGCCGCGGCGCTCCACTGGGCGCGCCACGTGGGCGCATTGGTCGCCACGTAGGGCACGGCGACCGAGGCCGCCAACAGCGTGGGAATGGCTAGCGAACGTGAAACCATGGCGAAACCAGACGCCGCGTCATTGCGCACTCTCTCAACATCCACCATCGACGCGTCACGTGGCTTCGCTTCGCCCAGACTTGGCGCACCCTCGCCGTCTGCTTGAAAATCACACGCGGCGCCGTCGCGCTGGTCCCTTCAATCCTCCCGCGGCGCCCTAGGTGGGCTGACGCACTTGGCCGAGCTTTCCGATTATGCGTGGCTCACGGGCGACGAAGCGGGGCGACGGCTCGCGGAGTTGGCCGATGATGCGCGGCCAGAACTTCAGCAGCTCGCCGCCCTCCGGCGCGACCACTCGACCGAGCGCGCTCGAATCCTGGTCGAACAGGCCGCGCTGCGCCGCCGCGCGGTCGAAAAGTTCGGCGGCCGCGCCACACGGATGTTTTTCACGCCGATCCACCTGGAACAGGCCACGGACCAGTGGATCGCCGCCCACAAGGCGGTGCGACTCACTGCCGAAGGCGATCGATCCCTCGACCTCTGTTGCGGCATCGGCGGCGACCTGCTCGCGCTCGCCTCACGGGGCTCCGCCGTTGGCTACGACGCGTCCCCCGTGGCTTGCCTCTTCGCTTCAGCAAACACCGCCGCCGAAAATGCCGAGATCCACGCCGCCGACGTCACAACCCTCCCCGCCGACCCCGACGCCGCCTGGCACCTCGACCCCGATCGCCGTGCCACCGGCAGGCGCGCGACGACCATCGACGCCTACGCTCCGAGCCTGGCCTTCATCGACGCGTGGCGCAACGCAAACGCGCGGGGGTGCGTCAAACTCGCCCCGGCCGCAGAGGCCCCAGTCCATTGGTGCCGCGACGCCGAACTCGAGTGGATTACCCGAGACCGCGAATGCCGGCAGCAAGTGGCGTGGTTCGGCCTGGCGGCCTCCGCGCCGGGCCGGCGCCGGGCGACCGTCGTCGGCCGCGACGGCCCTACGGACACGTTCGTCGGCGCCGCCGACGTGGAATGCGCGTCGGCCGATGAGCTGCTTGAGTACCTGTTCGACCCGGATCCTTCAGTTCTTGCAGCAGACTTGCTCCCCGCGTTTGCCGCGGCTCACTCGCTGCACACGCTCGGTCCCGGCGGCGCCTATCTGGTCGGCGCCTCGCCCCTACAATCCCTACTAGCGACAACGTTTCTCATCCGAGACTGTCTCCCCTTGCGGCCGGGCAATTTGGCAAAGTACTTCCGCACGAGGAACATCGGCGCCTTGGAAATCAAAAAACGCGGCGTCGCCATCGATCCAGCATCGTTGCGCCGCCAACTCAAGCTGCGCGGCGACAACGCCGCCACGCTGATTCTCACCCGCATTGGCCGCCGCGCGACGGCGATTGTTGCCGAGCGGGTTTCCACCTAATCTATCAGGGGTCGAGGCGTACCATGAACGCATGAATCGCTGAGCGGCTCTGCCCTTCGCGTCAAGGCGTGTCCCTCGGCATCCCCCCTCCCCAGCCCTCCCCACCAGGGGGAGGGAGCCGGAAGAGTACATTGGGCAATGAAACTCGCCTTCAGCTCGAACGCTTATCTGCGGTTCTCGATCCAGGAAACCATCCGCCGCATTGCGGCGATCGGCTACAGCGGTATTGAACTTCTAGCCGACGTCCCGCATGCCTGGCCCGCGGGATTGCTCCCCGAGCAGATCGAAGCCATTCGCCGGTCGCTCGCCGACGCCGGGCTCACGATCTCGAACATCAACGCGTTCATGATGAACGCCGTGGCCGACCCGCGGCAGCCGTACTGGCACCCGGGGTGGATCGATCCGGATCCGCACTACCGCGCCATCCGCCGCGAACATACGAAGCGAGCGTTGGGCCTCGCCCACGAGCTCGGCGCTCCGCACATCACCACCGAGCCGGGCGGCCCGCTGGTCGACGGCCAAACCCGCGGCCAGGGGTACGATATCTTTTACGAGGAGCTGATGCCCTGCATTGAACGCGCCGAGACGCTCGGCGTCGGGCTGCTTATCGAGCCCGAGCCAGGACTGCTGATCGAGCGATTCGACCAATATCTGGAATTCGTCGATCGGCTCGACTCGCCGCGCATAGGACTCAACTTCGACGTGGGCCACGCCTACTGCGTGGGCGAAGATCCGCAGGACTGGGTCGCCCGCATGGCGGAGCACACCGTGCACTACCACGTCGAGGACATCGCGGCGACGCGGGTGCATCATCACCTCGTCCCCGGCCACGGCGCTATCGATTTCGCCGCCACGCTGCGGGCGATTGAAGCCACCGGTTACGACGGCTGGCTCACCGTGGAGCTCTACCCGTATCTCGACTCGCCGGACGACGCGGCCCGGGAGGCGCGCGAGTACCTTACCGGCGTACTGGCGACATGAACGGCGGCGCCCACACCGCGGACCCCGCCGCCGGCGGAGCGCTGCTCGCGTGGAAGCAACTCCTGCGGCTGGGCAACGTGTTCACCGCGGCGTCGAACGTCGTCGCGGGCTTCTTGATTGTTCGCGGCGCGTGGACGCCGGGCGTTCTGCTGGCCCTGCTGGTCACCGCGTCGATAATGCTGTACGCGGCCGGCATGGTGCTCAACGACGCGTTCGACGCCATGCTCGACGCCCGCGAGCGCCCCGAACGGCCGATCCCCTCCGGCCGCATCCGCCGGTCCACGGCGCTGACGGTTGGCTGGTTGTTGTTGAGCGGCGGCCTGGCGTTGTCGCTCTTCGCGACCGCATTCAATTCCCACGCGGCGCCGTTAGCGGTTGCGGCGTGTCTTGCGATGACAATCGTGCTGTACGACGCGGGCCTGAAATCGACGCCCGCCGGCCCGTGGGCGATGGGCTGGTGCCGCATGCTGAACGTGCTGCTGGGCGCCAGCGCGGCGTCGCACTTGGGCCAGCATCTCGTCGTTTGGGCTTACGCCGTCGGCATTGGACTTTATACCGTCGCACTCACCTACATCGCGCGCCGCGAGGTGCACGACTCGCCCCAGGACGCGCTCCGCATTCGCACCACCGTAAAGCGGATGATCTTGGGATTTATCGTTATTGACGCCAGCGCCGCGACCTGGGCCGCCGGATGGCCGTCGGGACTCGCCGTGCTTGCACTGCTCATTCCCTCGCTCTTAGGATCCCGCCGTGCGCCGATGACGTAACACAAGTCTCTCCGAGACTCGAACCGGCAGTTTCGGAGAAACTGCCCAACCGTTGTCGAGTCTCTCCGAGACTCGACATCCCCCAGCTCCGAACCTGCCCAATTGGACTCCGAGTTTCGGAGAAACTCGGCAACAGTTGTCATGCACCTCGGCTACAACACCAACGGCCTCGCCCATCACAGCCTGCCGGCGGCGATCGAGCTGCTTGCCGAACTGGGCTACCGCAGCGTGGCGATCACGCTCGATCACGGCTGCCTCAACCCGTTCGACGAACGCTACGTGCGCGAACTCCACGAGGCGGGCGTCTTACTCGCCCGCTACGAGATGCGGTCGGTCATCGAAACCGGCGCCCGCTATCTGCTCGATCCGCTCCGTAAACACGAGCCCACGCTGGTGTCGAACCCCAGCCGCGGCCAACCGCTGCGCATCGAGTTTTTGTGCCGCGCGATCGACGCGGCCGCGGCGCTCGGCAGCGACTGCGTTTCGCTGTGGTCCGGCGTGGTGCACGATGGCTCGTCTCACAGCGTCGCCATGGAACGCCTCGCCAGCGGCCTGGCGGCGGTGCTGAACTATGCCGACCATATCGGAATGGACCTGGCCTTTGAACCCGAGCCGGGCATGCTCATCGACACGATGGACGCCTTTGCCGAAATCGTCGAGCGCGTCGACTCGCCCCGCATGGGACTCACGCTCGATGTGGGCCACCTCCACTGCCAGGGAGAGGAGCCAATCGACGCCATCATTCGCGATTGGCGCCAGCGGATCGTCAACGTCCACATCGAAGACATGCGCCGCGGCGTGCACGAACACCTCATGTTCGGCGAGGGCGACATGGATTTCCCGCCGATCGTCGCGGCCTTGGCCGAGATCGGCTACGATGGCGGCGTGCACGTCGAGCTCAGCCGCCACAGCCACGACGGCCCCGCGGCAGCGCAGCGGGCGTTCGAGTTTCTCCATCCGTTACTGCCTCGGGCCAAATAGGAGTGCCCGCGAAACACGCGAAAAGCCGCGAAAGAGAGAGGAAGATTTCCTTCCAACTGATTCTTTGCGCCTTCGCGCCTTGGCGTGAGACCATCTGCAATTCCGCTCACGCAAAGAAGACGGATGGTCTATAACATTACATCCTAATCCTTTTTTTCGCGTCCTTTCGCGTATTTCGCGGGCAATTCCTCTCCAACCTATGCCTGAATATGTTAACCTGCTGTCCGTCCCCGGCCTCCGCGGCCAGGACCTCGACCACATGCCGCGGCTGCGCGGGCTCACCGCCGGCGGCGACCGCGCCGAGCTCGGCGCCGGCTTCCCCGCGGTCACGTGCCCGGTCGAAGCGAACATGACCACCGGCCTCACGCCGAATGAGCACGGCGTGATCGCCAACGGGTTCTTCTGGCGAGAACGCGGCGACGTGGAAATGTGGACCTCGCCCAACAGTTGCATCGAGCGGCCCCAACTGTGGGACATCCTGCACGAGAAAGCCCCGGGCGTTACCTCCGCCGTGTGGTTTCCGCTTCACTCGAAGGAGTGCGGCGCCGACTACGTGTGCACGCCGGCGCCGATCCACAATCCCGACGGCAGCGAATCGCTGTGGTGCTACACCAAGCCCGCGTCGCTCTACGGCGAGCTGATCGAACCGTTCGGCCATTTCCCGCTGCAGCACTTCTGGGGACCGATCGCAAACATCAAGAGCACGGCGTGGATCGTCTCCTCGGCGATTCACGCGGCGGAACGGTTCCGCCCCAATCTGTTTTACGCCTATCTGCCGCATCTCGACTACGCCGCTCAGAAAAACGGCCCCGACAGTCCCGAAGCGCTGCGGGCACTCGGCGAGCTCGACGCCGAGATCGGCCGCCTGGTCGACGGGTTCGCCTCCGCCTACGGCGACGCGGCGCCGCTATGGCTCGTCGCCAGCGAGTACGCCATCACGCCCGTCGACCACGTGAGCTACCCCAACCGCGTGCTCCGCAACGCGGGCTTGCTCCAATTGTGCGACTCCGACCAAGGCCGGGTGATCGATTACGCCGCGAGCACTGCCTGGGCGCTGGTCGATCACCAGTTCTCGCACGTGTTCGTGGGCGGCGACGGCGAGACGATCGAACGCGTCGCCGAGCTGCTGCGCTCGCAAACCGGCATCGCCGAAGTCTTCGCCCCGCGGCAGGCGCCGCAGTACGATCTCAACCACCCTCGGAGCGGCGAACTGATTGCCGTCAGCGAGCCTAACAGTTGGCAGGCCTATTACTGGTGGACCGACGACGCCGAGGCACCGAAGTTCGCCCGCACGGTCGACATTCACCGCAAGCCGGGCTACGACCCCGTGGAGCTGTTCTTCGACCCCGCGACGCGCGGCATCCCGCTCGACGCCACGCTGGTGAAAGGCTCGCACGGCGCCCCGCCGATCGATCCCACACAACGCGGCGTCTTGCTCTCGAGCCAGCGCGGCGTGTTCGTTGAAGGCCCCACGGCCGACACCGACGTCGCCGACATCGTGCTGCGGCAGTTCGGGATTTAACCGATTCCAAGACGGTCAAACCATTTATCAAGAGTCGCATACGACCGTTCTACGTCCTTGTCCTCAGACAAAGCGTACCTCTGCACGTAGAACGCCAGCCACAACGCAATCGCCTCGATTTGGTCCGCAGACACGAGCGCCCCAAGTTGCTCAAGCCGTCGGTCGCTGTATGAAGTTCCATCGCCAGCCAATTTGAAAGTGACATACTGTGCCAGAATGTCGCTTGTCTCTGGATCACGAATCTCTGCAAGAAGATATCCAGGCAGATAGTAATGAAGTCCCAGCGGCGTGAGTAAATGAAAACCGTCCTCGCAACAGCGGTAGTCGACGACTGACGGCTCATCCCAGCGTCGGCTAGCAAGACGCTCCCGAAGGTGCTCCGTCATGTACGTGTCTCCGATCGCCTGTTCCGGCGACGGCACGGGGACCACCGGAAACGATGATCGGATCTTCTGCTCAACTATTCGCTCGAGCATGAATGTCGTCCGGGGCGTTGAACACGAAGTTCCGGCTCTGCCCGAAGAACTCCAGCGGATTGTCGTACACCACCCGCCGAATCAGGCTCTCGGCGTGGCCGCGCTTGCGCATCTCCAGAATGAAGTCCGACACGGCGGTCGGCTTCGACGGCCCCCAGTCGCCCGCAGAGTTCACCATCAGCCGCTCGGGGCCGTACAGCTCGATCATGTCGCAGGCCCGCTGCGGCGTGCACTTGGTCACGGGGTACAGCGTCATCCCCGCCCAGAAACCGCCATCGAGCACCGGCGCGATCGTGTGCTCCTCCACGTGGTCCACCAGCACGCGGCTGGGATCCACGCGGCTGTCGCCCCGCAGCATGTCCAGGATCATCCGCGTGCCCTGGTGCTTGTCCTCCAGGTGCGGCGTGTGGATGAGAATCTGCTCCTCGTGCTTCATCGCCAGTTCGAGGTGCTCGAGAAACACGATCGATTCGTTGCGCGTGTTCTTGTTCAGCCCGATCTCGCCGATGCCCAGCACGCCGGGCCGGTCGAGGAACTCGGGGATCATCGCGATCACCTCGCGGGACAGCGACACGTTCTCCGCTTCCTTGGCGTTGATGCACAGCCACGTGAAATGCTGGATGCCGTACCACCCGGCGCGCTTCGGCTCGAACGCGGTGAGTTGCTCGAAATAGTCGCGGAAACCCTCTACGCTGCCCCGATCGTAGCCGGCCCAGAACGCGGGCTCGCTCACGCCGACGCAGCCCATTTTGGCGAGCGTCTCGTAGTCGTCGGTGGTCCTCGAGACCATGTGGATATGGGGGTCGATGTAGTACATGGCAGAATAGGGCTGTCGGCTAATGGCTATCGGCTGTCGGCCAGAAGGAACTCGGGCGTCGTTCACACGCCGAGTTGTTCGCGCCAGTTCTCATCATAGGCACGGCTGAAGAGCAACTGCACGTGCTCGGCCCGCTCGGGCTCGTCGATCAGCAGCAGGCGAATGGCCTCGTCCAGCCGCGTGCGGCGCGGGTCGCCCGGCCAATCGCCGGCGGCGCGGTCGAAGCGGTCGAGTCCCGCCGCGACTTCCAGAATTTTGGCCCGCAGGGCGAGAAAATCAGCCTCGAGCACTTCTTGCTTGGATCGATTTTGCGGCATCGCAACCCCACTGCCTTTTGAAATGGGTCGCTCCTTGCGGGGGAAAGCCGTCACGCATCGCGTGTAATCGACAACACCAGGCCGCCCAGCCGGGCGTTGGTTGCCACGGCGTTGCCGGTGTGCACGGTTGGGCGCCCCTGCCAGTCGGAAAAATGCCCGCCGGCGCCTTCGATGATCGGCTGCAGCGCCGCGGCGTCCCACAGGTTGACCACCGGGTCGACCATCACGTCGGCCCGCCCCGTGGCCACGAGCAAGTATCCGAATGCATCGCCCCAAGTGCGCGACAGGCGGCAGGCCTCCTGAAGCTGCTGATGGACTGCCATCCCGCCGCTTTTCTTCCCCACCTTGGCGAACGTCGCCGCCTCGGTGGTCAGGTACGTGGCGTCCGACAATCGCTCGGTATCCGACACCCGTGCCGGAATCCCTTCGCCGTTGGCCTGCACGTACCACGTGGTCTGACCGGCGACGGCGTACACCATCTCCGCGGTCGCGGGGGCGTAGATCACGCCGATCAGCGGCCGATTGCCGTCCATCACCGCCACGAGCGTCGCGTACAGCGGCACGCCGGTGATGAAGCTCTTGGTGCCGTCGATGGGGTCGAGCACCCAGCGATACTGGGTCGTGCCCGGCTTGTCGCCGAACTCCTCCCCCAGAATGGCGTCGTCGGGAAACTGGGCCTCGATCGCCTCGCGCATCAGCGATTCGGCCGCCCGGTCGGCGGCGGTCACCGGCGAACCATCACCTTTTCGCTCCACCGCCAATAGCGATTGCCGGAACCAGCGGAGCGTCTCCTGTCCGGCGGCTCGCGCCGTGGCCACCGCGAGGGTCAGACGTGAATGCCAAGCTTGCTCTTCGTTTGCCATAACGTGAAAGCTACCAGAGCATTAACACACATACCAGCGGCGAAATCGATCGATTTTTCGCGTCTTCCACCACGACGGGCCGCTCCCGAGGGCATCTCGCCGCAACAGGAAGATCCTGCGCGCCGGCGGCCCACCGGCCGCCCGGACGGCGCGTAGTTGGCAACCCCGCCCTCCCTGCACCCGGCGGGGTTGCCGGCTACACGCATGGCATTGTTTGGCGTTCGCCCGGCAACTACACTCCCGCCGCCCGCGACGCCGAGGCCCAGGGCGCTATTAACCTAAAGCAGCGTAACGGGATGGGTTGATTTTTCCTTGAATAGGCCTGCGCCGTATCTAAAATGGGAGGTAACGGATTCCATGCCTCTCGGCTATGTGGCGACAGGCTCCCAACCTCTCGGGAGTTTATAATGTCCAAAGTGGCCATGATTGGCGGCGGAATTCTGATGGCGGCATGGTGTTGGTCGGCCATGGCGCAACAACCAACAACGACCAGCGCGACGCCCAGGGGCCTCGCCGCCCCCGAGCTCATCACCTACGCGCACGATCAGCCCGTCGGACCCGTCGTGCTCACGGTGATCGAACCGAAAATGGGCGTCTTGGCCGTGTACCACGTCGCCCGGGAAACCGGCGAGATTAAACTCAAGAGCGTTCGAAACTTCGCGCTCGACTTGCAGCTCAGCAATAATTTCAACAGCGGAAGTCCCACGCCGGCAGAAATTCAGAAGATGCTCCATCGGCAGCCATAGCTTTTGCGCCGCCGAGAGCGCATCCTTCACGACAGCGTTCATTAATCAATCCAAATCGGGCCGGATGGCACGGATGACGCCGCCCGCGAGCTTTCGCCCGCTCCCGCTTCGGGAGCGCGTGCGCGACAACGCGAGGTTGCGATGGAACAGAGGTTCGTCAAGTTTGAAGAGGCTCTCGACAAGCTCGGCATCACCGCCGAGCGGCTCAACCAGCTTCGCGAAGACGGTGAGCTGCGCGCCTACCGCGATGGGTCGAGCTGGAAGTTCCGCGGCGACGAAATCGATCGCATGGCCAGCGACGGCGTGCCCGATCCGCCGCCGCCAAGCGACATCGGTCTCGCCTCGCTCGACGAGCTGGTCGACGCCTCGCCGCTGGAGGGCCTGCCGGAGCTCGACGACGAGTTCAAGCTCGCCGATCTCGACGACACCGTTGCGGCGGGCGGCAGCGATCCGCAATTCAAACTCGACCCGTCCGACGAGCCGAGCGATCCCAGCGACTCGATCCTGCTCAGCGACGAAACGCTTGGCGAAAGCGCCGCCGCCCCGCCCAGCACGATCATCGGCAAGAGCGAACTGGAGTCCAAGGACGCCGACCTCCAGCTCATCGACGATGACGACGATACCGACATCGGCAGCGACGTCCGCTTGGCGAGCGGCTCGGGCGCCTCGGACGTTCTCTCCGCCGGCGTGGCGGGTTCCGGCGTGCTGGACGACGACGAAAAACAGGCCAGCCACGCCAGCGCCTTCGAGAAGCTCGAAGAGCTCGAGATCGATCTCGCCGCCGAGTCGAGCCGCATCCTCCGCGACGACGACGTGGCCCGCGCTGCCCGCGCCGCGGACAATACGCCCGCCAAGGGCGACAGCGACCTGACGTTGCAGGACGCCGAGGACGGCACCGATCCCGTGCCCGAGGAGCTCGCCTCCGCGTCGGACAAGAACAAGAAAAAGGCCGGCGACTCTGGCCCCACCTCCGACCTCGAGCTGGCCACCGACGGCGACGACGACTTCGTGCTCGCCGAAGCGGGCGGCAGCGACATCACGCTCGACTCGGGCGACAGCGGCATCAACCTCGTCGACCCCTCGGACAGCGGTCTGGCGCTCGACGACATTCCGCTCGAGATGGGCGGCTCGGCCATTCTCGAGTCGCTGAACCTCGGCGGTCCCGATCAATCGGACGAACTGTCGATCGTCGGCAGCGACATCGCCGAGAAGCCGGCCCGCCCCGCGCCCGCCAAGGGCAAGAAACAGGAAACCGCCGCGCTGCAAACCGACGATGACTTCCGCCTCACCCCGCTGGGAGACGGCGACGACGAAGGCGACAGCAGTTCGCAGGTGATCGCGCTGGACGCCGACCTCGGCGAGATGGAAGGCGGCGACGCGGGTATTCTCGGCGAGGACGCCTTCGCCGAAATGGGCGCCGACGAAGTCGCACTCACCGAGGACTACGGCTCCGGCGACGAGGCCGGCTTCGAAATGGCCGGCTATGGCGTCACGGCGCCGCGCGAGGCCGAGTACTCCGTAATGAACGTCGTGGGCCTGGGTTGCTGCTTCGTGCTGCTGCTGTTGGGCGTCACCGTCATGATGGACATGATCCGCAACATCTGGGCCTGGGACGAAAACCTCGCACTGAACGACTCGCTGCTCGAAAGCCTGCTCGGGCTTTTCGGATTGAGCAGTTAGTCGGCCGTCATTCTGAGGTCCTCCGAAGAACCTGGCGTGCCCTATCCTGAACGATGGAATCGTCCAGGAAGGATCGAAGCAAGATTCTTCGACGGACCTCAGTCAGAATGACTGAAGTCATGGAGCCTTCGCCGCCTCCGAATGCGGTACCCGTCCGCCGCTAGCTCCCCTATAATGCCGGCGTGAACCCCGCCATCCCCCCCACCATTCGCCCTCCTCGCGGCGTCGCGTGCCGCCGGCTTGCCCTGGCCAGCGTGCTCCTGTTCGCCGGCTGCTCCAAGCCCGAGGAAATCACCACCTACGAAACGCCGCGGGCCGAGCCGCGCGTCGCCGCCGTCGATCCCGACGAGCTGCGCGACGTCCTCGACCACATGTTCACGGCCATCGTCCCGGCGGGCGACGCGGCGTGGTTCTTCAAGCTCGTCGCCCGCGGCAACGCCGCCGACGCGGTGCGACAGCCATTCATCGACTTCCTCGCCACGGTCAAAGCCGATAAGGGCGCGACGGTTCCCACGTGGGAACTCCCCGCAGGCTGGACCGAGGGCCCCGAGCGAGATATGCGGGCCGCGACGATCCTCATTCCCCACGGCAACCAGAAGCTGGAAATCGCCGTCTCGTCGCTTCCCCTGGGCGACGACTGGGACAACTTCCTGAAGGTCAACGTCGACCGCTGGATGGACCAGCTCATCCAACCAAAGCTCACCGCCAAAAAGATCGACGAGCTTTCGCGCGAGATCGAAACCGCCGGCGGCAAGGCCACGCTGTTTGAACTGGTCGGAACGATGCAAGCCAGCCCCATGGGGATGGCCGGTGGCGCGATGCCGGCCGGACACCCGCCGATCAGCTCGAGCGAGTCGTCGCCTGCCGACGATGAGCCGCCTGCCGAAGAGTCCGACGCACCAGCCGTTGCCTCGGGCCCGGTCCCCCAGCCAGGCGGCCTCGCCTACGAAACGCCCGCCGATTGGAAGCCGGGATCACCGAGCTCGATGCGCAAGGCATCGTTCGTGATCAACGCCGCCGGCGGCAGCGCCGAAGCGGCCCTGTTCGTGTTCCCCACGGTGGGCGACATGGCCGATCCCACCGCAAACGGCCGCCGTTGGGCCGGCGCTGTCGGGCTAACGAACACCTCGGACGACGAGATCAAGGCGGCCCAAAGCGACGTCGACTTCGCCGGCCTGCAGGGCCAAAAGTTCGAGTTCTTCTCGCCCGAAAGCGCCGCCAAGCCCCAGGGCATCATCGCCGCCCTGGCCGTCCAAGGCGAGCAGGTCTGGTCAATCAAAGTCGTCGGCGACCGCGCCGCCGTCGAGTCCCAACGCGACGCGATCGACGCGTTCCTCGCGTCGCTCAAACTGCCCGCACAGAACTAAACAGTCCTTTTTTGCCCGCGAAACACGCGAAAAAACGCGGAAAAGAGAAAAGAACGAAAGGCAATCGAGGGATCTTCGGGCTCCACCGTTGCTTAGGAAGGCTTCTTTCATTCTTCTTTTCGCGACCTTTCGCGTGTTTCGCGGGCCCTCCGAAAACAACGCCCCTCAGCCGGCCCATGTCCACCACCGACCTCGGCACATTCAAAGCACAAGCCCCGGCGCGCGCTGCTGCACAGCGCCAAGTCACCGCCCTCGGCGCCCTCCGCGCCGCGCTGGCCCCGCTGGCGTCGCTGCGGCTCACCGTCGTGCTGCTGTTCCTCTCGATCGTGCTGGTGCTCGCCGGCACGCTGGCGCAGGTCGATTACGAAATCTGGTACGTCGTCAACTCCTACTTCCGCACCTGGTGGGCCTGGTTCGAGCTGCGGATCTTCTTCCCGCGCACCTGGGGCATCTCGCCCGAAGTTGGATTCCCATTCCTCGGCGGCAAGGCGATCGGCCTCGCCCTGGCGGTCAACCTCATCGCCGCCCACTCCCTGCGATTCAAGATGGCCGCCCGCGGCGGTCGCCTCTGGCTCGGCTGGGCGACGATCGCCATCGGGGCCGCCATCACCTACGCCGTCGTCGTCAGCGGCGCCAATACGGCCGTCGAGAGCGAACTTTCCGCCGGCTTCACGCGCGGCTTGTGGCACGCCCTGCGGGCCTCCGTCGGCGCCATCGCCCTTACGCTGGCCTATGTTCTCGCGCTCACGCGCGTCACGGCAAGCAAGAGCGCCGCTCGCTGGCTCTGGTGGATCGGCGCCGTCACGGCCGCCTTGCTCGCGGGCCTCGCCGTGTACCTGTTCATGAACCCCGCGGCCCAGCTCAACGCCTCGGGCCTCCGCATCCTGTGGCAACTCGCCAAGGCCACTGTCGCGAGCGTCGTGCTCGGCGCCGGCTGCTGGGCCGTCTTCGGCAAGCGGGCCGGCATCGTCCTGCTCCACGGCGGCATCGGCCTGCTCATGTTCACCGAGCTGTACACGGCCCAAAACGTCGTCGAAGCGCGGATGACCATCCCCGAAGGAGGCACCGCCTACTTCGCCGACGACATCCGCTCAGTGGAGCTTGCCTTCACCGACGTCGCCGATAAGGACACCGATCGCTCCTCGGTCATCCCTGGGTCAATGCTGCAGGCCGCGCTCGAATCGAAACAGCAGATCGCCCACGACGACCTGCCGTACGACGTGCAAGTCGTCCGCTGGCTGCCAAACGCGCGGCCGCGTCTCTTGCAGCCCGGCGAGAAGGGCGCCGCCACCGCTGGCTTGGGCGAGCTTTACACCGCGGACGAAGTCCGCGTCGCCACCGGCGTCAACAGCGAACAGGGCGTCGACCTGCCCGCCGCCTACGTCGAGCTCTTCGACAAGGACGACGGCAAATCGCGCGGCGTGTTCCTCGTCTCGCCGATCGTCAAAAACGAGCCGCTGTCGGTCGGCGGCAAGAACTACGAATTGGCCCTGCGCTTCAAGCGCATCCCCAAGCCCTATCAGGTGACGCTCAACAAGTTCAAGTTCGACCGCTACCTCGGCACGAACACCGCCAAGAACTATGAGTCTCTCGTCCACTTCGAGGCGCCTGAGCAGAACATCAGCCGCGACGTTTCGATCTCGATGAACAACCCGTTGCGCTACGGCGGCGACACGCTCTACCAGTCAAGCTTCGATGAGAAAACCGAAAAATCCACCGTCCTGCAGGTCGTCACGAACTCCGGCTGGATGGTGCCCTACGTGGCGTGCATGATCGTCGCCGCCGGCATGCTCGTGCACTTCACGCAGGCCATCGTGCGGTTCATCTTCCGCCGCGAAGATGAGGCCCGCCGCGTGGCCCTCGCCGCGGCGGCGGGCGGCGGCCCGATCGAAGTGATTCCCTGGTCCGCCCGTTGGCGCCGTAAGGAGTACTTCGTTCCCGCCCTCATCGTGCTGCTGGCCGCCGGCTACTCGGCCCGCAAGGCGGCGCCGGTCCGCGAAACCCCGCTGGAAATGCACCTGTACGAGTTCGGCGAGCTGCCCATCGCCTACGGCGGCCGCACGCAGCCGATCGACGCGCTGGCCCGCAATACGCTGCGCCTGATCTCCGGCCGCGCCACCTACGAGGACGCCCGCTTCGTGGACGATCGCCAACCCGCGATTCGTTGGTTCCTGGACGTGGTCTCGCGTTCGCCCGAGTTCCGCGAGCACCGCGTGTTCCGCGTCGAGGATCTCGACGTGCTGCAAACCCTGGGCCTGCCCCAGCGGCCGGGCGAGTGGCGCTACAGCGTCGAGGAGATCTACAAGAAGCCTGACGAGCTGGATCGCCAAGTGGCGCTGCTTGCCGACATGCCCGAAGAACAGCTCAACCTGATGCAGCAAAACTTCCGCAAGCTTTTTGGCGCCTTGAGCCGGGTGAGGATGCTTATCGCCGTGTTCTCCCAGGCGGATGTGCAGGGCGAAACGCGTGAACAAGTGCTCGCCAGCCTGCAGGACGTGATGGCAGAAATCCAAAGACTCAGACAAGGCGCTCCACGCGCCGTACCTCCCGCCACGCCCGAAGAACCCTGGCGGACTCTGCTCGACGCCGACCTGCAGAACCTGGTGGCCGGCATGGGGCAGAAAGAGGGCGTGTCGGAAAGTCCCGCCGCCAAGGACCTGCTGAAAATCCTCGCCGCGTACGCCAAAGGCGACGCCGCCGGATTCAACGCCGCGCTTGTCGACTACCAAACGCAAGTCGACGCAGCCGCCGCGGCCGAGCGCAAATACGTCGACTCCCACCACGCCAGCGATCTCAAGCTCGCCGAGCGGCTCGACCTCGATCGCATCAACTTCGAAGCGTATTTCAATCACTTCGATCCGTTCATGATTTGTTTCGCCTTCTACATTGCGGCGTTCGTGCTCGCGGCGCTCGCCTGGTTCGGCTGGGCGCCCATGCTCAACCGCTCCGCCAACTGGCTCCTCTGGTTCACGCTCGCGATCCACACCTTCGGCCTCATCGGCCGTATTTATATCTCAGGACGGCCGCCAGTGACCAACCTGTACTCCTCCGCCGTATTCATTAGCTGGGCGGGCGTGCTGATCGCGCTGATCTACGAGGCGATCTACAAACTCGGCATCGGCAACCTGCTCGCCGCGATCATCGGCTTCCCCACGATGGTCATCGCCTACCAGCTCACATTCGACGCGGGCATCGAGGGCGACACCTTTGGCGTCATGCAGGCGGTGCTCGATACCAACTTCTGGCTCGCCACGCACGTGGTGTGCATCTCGCTGGGCTACGCCACCACGCTGCTGGCCGGCGGTCTGGGGCTGCTGCAGCTCGCGATGGGATACATCGGCGGTGCGCTCGCGCCCGACCAGCGCCGCCAGCTCAGCCGCATGACCTACGGCACGCTGTGCTTCGCGATTTTCTTCAGCTTCATCGGCACGGTGCTGGGCGGCCTGTGGGCCGACGACTCCTGGGGCCGCTTCTGGGGCTGGGATCCCAAGGAAAACGGCGCGCTGATGATCGTCCTGTGGAACGCCATCGTGCTGCACGCCCGCTGGGGCAAGATGATCGGCGACCGGGGACTCGCCAGCTTGGCGGTGTTCGGCAACATCGTGGTCGCCTGGAGCTGGTGGGGCGTCAACCAACTGGGCGTCGGCCTGCACTCCTACGGCAAGACTTCCGGCGTGACGCTGGCGCTGGCAATCTTCGACGCCGCGATGATCGCCGTCATTATCGCTGCGTATGCCGCGCCGCTCTTGCAGCGACGCGCGCCGTCCGCGGCAACGTTGCCAACGGATCAATAACGGGGGGCACGCCCAAGTCCTCGCAGGGCGCGGTCGATCGGCGCGCAGCTCACGGCAATTGCGCCGGCGTCAGCGGTTCGATGGACACGATATTCTTGAGGGCGAACATTGTCCAACGCGGAAAGCGCTGGTTCTCCCCGTACACGCCAGCAACAACCGCCGTCTCTCCAACGCGGACCGTAGAAGCGTCGACAACATCGTGCTCACGACCGTCCGCCAGATAGACGCGAAACGGCACGCCCGTGTCGAGAGTTGCTTGAAAGTCGTCTGGGCGCATTAATGGCTCTCCCAATATTGAGTCTTTCGCGAGGAGGGGCCAGAGTCAAGCTCGCCCGTCGAACAATCTTGACGGATACCTGTACCTGAGCCAGCTTTGCAAGTATCGGCCGTTTGTTGGGCAGTTTCCCTCAAAACAACCGCTCGCGCAGCCGCTTGATCTCGGCCGCCTGGCCCCGCAGCGACGCGGGCAGCCGCGCCGCGTCGAACGCCGCCGGGGTGACGAACACCTGCGCCGGCTGCGCCATCTGGTGCGCCCCGGCCAGCAAGAGCAGCAAACGCCGGCTCGCGCGGTCGAGCTGGTGCACCAGGCACAGCTCGCGAAACAGCTTGTGCGGATCGTCGCACCGCTCCGTCATGTCGTTGCGGCGCTTGAGGAACAAGTACAGATTCCATCCGGCAAGCAGCAGCACGAACGCCGTCACGTAGGGCGCCAAGTCCCACACGCTGCGCTGCGAGGCAGCGCCCCGGAAGCCGCGGCCAAATTCTTCCCGCGTCACCTGGGCCAACAGCGGCATGATCCAACCGTGCATCATCGGTACTGCTCCCGCGGTACGCTGCCAACCATCGCCTCGAAGCCCAGCGCCCGCAGGCTATCGCGCGCCGCGGACTGCACGGCATGGCTGCGATCGCCGAGCGCCTCCAGCAGCGCATCGCGCACATCCATCGGCGAGCAGTCCGCCAGCGCCGCCACGGCGGCGGCGCGCACCATGTGGTCCTCGTCCTCCAGGAGTTCCAGCAGCGAGTCGACCACCCGCGCTGTTGCGCCCATCGCCGCCGCGACCTCGATAGCCCGCAGTCGGCGACGGCGCACCAGGCTGCTCAGTTCCTGCTTGAGCCCGTCGATCGCCGTCAAATCGACCTTGGCCACCACGTCGCCGGTGCTTCGCCGCGCGTCGTCGTCCATCAGCTCGTAGCGCGCCAGGTAGTTCTCGAACGAGAATTCGGCGAGCGATTCCCGCGCCGCGGCCCGCACCGGGAGATGCGGGCTGGCCACCAGGTCGATCAACCGCGCCAGCGTACCGGGAATGTGCCGATCGCGCAATTGTCGCGTCGCCGCGGCCTGCACGTCGCCGCTCTCGTCGTCGAGCGCCGCCAGCACCAGCTCGTTCGACCGCTGGCCCGAGATCGGCTCGAGCGATTCACACGCGGCAATCCGAGCTTCCGCAGCCCCGTGAGCCAACAACACGGCGGCGAAATCCAGTTTGGCCTCGTCGCTCGTGCCGCTCATCGCCACCAGCCGCATGGCCGCCGCCTGTCCCGCCGGCGGCAGCCGCCGGCACGCTGCCTCGGCCGACTCCAGGCACGCCAGCGACTTGATCCGTGCCATATTTCTCGCCAGCGCCGCGTTGCCCGCATCGATGGGCATGCTCAACAGCGCGGCGACGAACGCCCCGTCGGTCCGCCGCGAAACCACGTTCCGCACTGCCAGCGGCGCCTCGTAGCTCACGAGGCAAGCCGTCAAAAGCTCCAAGACGCCGTCGCTCACGCTCAAGTCGAGCATTTCAGAAATGGTTTGGTAGCAAGGATGAAGGGGTGAATCGAGGATCGCGCGCAGCGAGCGGTCGTCCGGCCCCGCGAGCTCGACGAACCCTTCGACCAGCGCCCGGCGACCGTGCAACGCAAATCGCTCGACGGACCGTTCGAGGCTTTCGAGCACGCTGCGGCGCATCGTTTCCGGATGGCGGCGGTATCCGGCGTCGTCCCCGTCGCCGTCGGAGGTGAGCAGCCGATCAATCAAGCCGCGAACCAGTTCCGTGGCAATCCCGCTGCGGCGTTCGTCCCCTTGCTCGGCCACGGAGATCAACGCGGGCGCCAGGTCGAACTCGCCGGACGCCTTCGCGACGTCGCAGGCGTTGAGAAACATCTGGTCGTCCGGCGACAGCAGCGCGTCGTGCAGTGCGCCGCCCATCCGCCCGTCATTCTTCCGATCGACGGCGCGGCGCAGCTCGGGCGACAAGAGGTGCCACCGCTCCAAAATGGCGAGATGCGTCTTCTTTCCGCGGCGTCGCGCGCCCGCAACGATGGCCAACTCGAAGACGCGGCGATCGGTCGCCTCCAGCGCCGCTAGCAACACCGGCGTCGCCGCGTCGTTCTGACTGCGAGCCAGCGTCTCGAGCGTGAGTTCAAGCGGCGTCATGTCAGCGTGCCTGGCCAGCGGCGCAAGGCGCGGACGCGCCCCGCGCGTCCCGCGCCTCCAGGGGCGCCGGAAAATCCCGTGTCAAAGCGTAGGCCGAAGTGCGCGCCGCGCGCCGCAATTCCCCGCCAATCGACTGGCAGTTTGACTTTCCCTACCCCGGAGAGGGGGCCGGGCCTGGCCCGCTGGACGCCGCACGGGCGGTCCAATCGCCAGAATCCGCAAAACGCTCGCTCCATGCGCTTTGGTGCTTGAATTCAGCCGCGCGATCAAGTATCCATACGTATATGCTCCGCGTGGCTTGACGCCTGAACTCAAGTCGAGACACAGAATCAGCAAGCGATCTTGCCGTGCTGTCGCAGCCGCTTGCGGCTTAGCGCGCATTTGCTCTTTGACAACCAGCGTCCCTTATCCCGCCGCCCAATTGAAGATGCGCTCGGCAGGGCATCGTTTCGCGCGCTGTTGGCAGCGTTCCCCTTGACCGCCGTGCGCAAGCCACGTGGGCTCAAGTGGACAAAGCGGACAGCCCTTGGCCCGTCCTGCCTTTCAAAACCCGTTGCCGCTTGTGAAGTTGCGATAATTCGCTTCCGGTGTCCTGTCCAAAACGCGCGTGAGGAATGTCCCGAAGTGTCCAGCACGTTTTTTGGTCGCCACGGCGGTATCCCCCGTTGTCGCCGGCACCGCAATCCGTATACTAAGTCGTTTCCCATGGCGGAGATAAGTCGAAGCGATCGGCGTGCTTCCCACGCGACCGCTCCTGGATCGACCGCCGCACCGCACGATTCCCCGTCAGCGCGATTCGAGGATTGGCATGGCCAAAGCATGCGAAGTCTGCGGCAAGACCGCTCAAGTAGGTAATCAGGTCACCATTCGCGGTAAGCAGAAGTACCTGGGCGGCATCGGCACCAAGGTCACCGGCATCAGCCGCCGCAAGTTCAAGCCGAACCTGCAGCGCGTGCACGTCACCACCGCCAAGGGCCAGAACAAGGCCATGTGCGTGTGCGTCCAGTGCCTGCGGAGCGGCGCTGTGACCAAAACGGTCCGCCAGGCGCCGTTCCGCGTGCCCGAAACCGCGGCGAAGGCCTAGCGCTGGCGAGGGCGCCCTGCAATGCCACTCACCCGCGCCGACGTCGAAAAGGTCGCGCTGCTCGCCCGGCTCCAGCTCAGCGAGGCCGAGCTGGAGGCCATGACGGAGCAGCTCGCGGCGATCGTCGGCTACGTCGACCAACTGGGCGAAGTCGACGCCGAAGACGTTGAGCCGATGGCCCACGCCGTGGAAGTGACGAACGTGTTCGCCGCGGACGAGGTGCAGCCGAGCCTGCCGCGCGACGCCGCGCTCGCTAACGCTCCGCGGCACAACGACCGCGGCTATCTCGTGCCCGCCGTTTTGGGCGAGTGATCGATGGACTTCGTGGACCTCACTGCCAGCGAGCTTCTCGAACTGCTCGCGCGCGGCGAGGCCTCCTCCGTGGACGTCACGCGGGCCTTCGTTGCGCAGATCGAAGCGCACGACGCAGAGATCGGCGCCTTCCTCCGCGTCGACGCGGAGCGGGCCCTCGCGCAGGCCGCCGAGGTCGATCGCAAGCGCGCCGTCGGCCAGCCGCTGGGGCCGCTCGCCGGCGTGCCGGTCGCCGTGAAAGACGTGCTGTGCGACCGCGAGTCGACGACCACCTGCGCCTCGCGGATGCTCGAGCAGTTCCGCCCGCCGTATGATGCGACGGTCGTCGAGCGGCTCAAGGGCGCCGACGCCGTGCTGCTGGGCCGCACCAACATGGACGAGTTCGCCATGGGGGGCTCGACCGAGAACTCGGCATTTCAGCCGACGCGTAATCCCTGGGACCTCGCCCGCACGCCCGGCGGCTCCAGCGGGGGCTCGGCCGCGTGCGTGGCCGCCCGCATGGCGCCGCTGGCCGTCGGCACCGACACCGGCGGCTCGATCCGCCAGCCCGCCGGCCTGTGCGGCATCACCGGGCTGAAGCCCACCTACGGCCGGGTGAGCCGCTACGGCCTCGTAGCGTTCGCCAGCAGTCTCGACCAGGTCGGTCCGATGGCCCGGACCGCGCGCGACGCGGCGCTGCTGCTGGAGGCGATCGCCGGGCACGACCCGCACGACGCCACGTCGCTCGACCGTCCGTTGCCTCGCTACTCGCAGACGATCGACCGGCCGCTGGAGGGACTGCGGCTCGGCGTCGTCCGCGAGCACTTCGCGGCGGGACTCGACCGGGAAGTGGAGCTCGCGGTCCAGGAAGCGATCGGCACGTTCCAAACGATGGGCGCCGAGATTCGCGAGCTCTCCTTGCCGCACAGCAAGTACGGCGTGGCCGCGTACTACGTGATCGCCCCCAGCGAGGCGTCCAGCAATCTGGCCCGCTACGACGGCGCCCACTACGGATACCGAACCGACCAGTCCGCAATGCTCGCCGAGTTGGCCGCGGAACGAAAGGCTTTGCAGGCCGCCGGCGACGAGCGCGGCCTCGCTAATCTCGATACGGCGCTGGTTCGCATGTATCGCGGCACGCGTGCCGAAGGCTTCGGCGCCGAAGTGAAGCGCCGCATCATGCTCGGGACCTACGCCCTGAGCGCCGGCTACTACGACGCCTATTACTTGAAGGCCCTGAAAGTCCGCCGGCTGATCCGCCAGGATTTCGACGCCGCGTTCGGCCAGGCCGACCTCATCGTGGGTCCCGTCACCGCGGGCCCGGCCTTCAAGCTCGGCGAGATGGTCGACGACCCGCTGGCGCTGTATCTGCTCGACCTCTACACCGTCAGTGCGAACCTCGCTGGCATCCCGGCCATGAGCATTCCCTGCGGGCTGACAAAATCGGGCCTGCCGATCGGCCTGCAACTCCAAGCTCCCCCGCTGGAAGAAGATCGCCTGCTCCGCGCCGCCCACATGTACCAACAATCCACCAAGCATCACGCCCGCAAACCGCCGCTGGCGTGAGAGAATTGCCCGCGAAATACGCGAAAGGACGCGAAAAAGAGGAATACAAGTAAGAAGCAAGACGCCCCAACGAACTGCAAACTCGGACGGTGCATCGATGAGCGAGCTGATTTTGCCGGAGGAAAGCTATCGCATCATGGGGGCGTGCTTCGAGGTTTACAAGCAGATGGGATGCGGCTTCCTGGAACCTGTTTATCAGGAATGCTTGGCCATCGAGTTCTCCTTGCAGGCGATACCGTTCATAGATCAGCCATGCGTTGAGTTGGCGTACAAAGACCGGCTTCTCACTCAACGTTATCAACCTGACTTCGTTTGCTTCGGCCAAATCATTGTCGAGATCAAGGCCGTGTCCAAATTGACAGACGAGTTTCGCGCCCAGACCCTCAATTACCTTCACGCCGTCCACAAGCCGCTGGGGTTACTCATCAACTTCGGCCATTATCCCAAGATCGAATACGAACGCTTCGCCCTCACCACAACAGCCCGCCCCAACTAACCCCCCCTCCTTCATTTCCCTTCCGTCTCCTTTTTTCGCGCCCTTTCGCGTATTTCGCGGGCAATCCCCCGATGTCCACGCCCTACACAACCGTCATCGGCCTCGAAGTGCACGTCCAGCTTGCGACGCGCTCGAAGCTGTTCTGCCGTTGCAGCACGCGGTTCGGCGCCGAGCCGAACACGCAGACGTGCCCCGTGTGCATCGGCATGCCGGGGACGCTACCGGTGATGAATCGCGAGGCCTACCGCCTTGCCCTCAGAACCGCCGTAGCTCTCAATTGCGCTATTCCCGAATTCACCAAGTGGGACCGCAAGCAGTACTACTACCCGGACCTGCCCAAGGGCTACCAGATCAGCCAGTACGACCTGCCGATGTCGGCCGACGGCGCCCTCGACATTGCCGACACCAAGGACCGTTTTGAGCCCAAGCGCATCGGCATCATCCGCGCCCACCTCGAAGAGGACGCGGGCAAGAGCGTCCACGATGAGGCCGCCGGCCGGGCCGACAGCGAAATCGACCTCAACCGCACTGGCACGCCGCTGCTCGAAATCGTCACCCAGCCGGATATGCGCAGCTCTGCGGAGGCCAAAGCGTTCTTGCAGGAGCTGAAGCTGCTGCTCACCTATATCGGCGTCTCCGATTGCAACATGCAAGAGGGCAGCCTGCGGGTCGACGGGAACATCAACCTGCACATCGACGTCGACGGCAAAACGGTCGCCACGCCAATCGTCGAAATCAAGAACATGAACAGCTTCCGCGCCGTCGAGCGAGCCCTCGACTACGAAGCGGTGCGGCAGTACAGCGAGTGGCAAGAGACCGGCCGCACGCTCGGCGAGGCGCCCAAGCAAACCCGCGGCTGGGACGACGCCGCGGGCGTAACCCGCGCCCAGCGCAGCAAGGAAGAGTCGAGCGACTACCGTTACTTTCCCGACCCTGACCTCGTCCCGGTCCTCACGACGCAGGACGAGGTCGACGCGGTCCGCGAGTCGCTTCCCGAACTTCCCGCGGCCTTGCGCTTGCGGCTGAGCGACGACTACGAGCTTTCCGCGTATGACGCCGACGTGCTGGTGAACCAGGGCAGGGCGGTGGTCGACTACTATCTCGCGGTCGCCGACGCCACGAAGGATTTCAAGGCGGCCGCCAACTGGGTCACCCAGCAGGTGCTCCGCGAACTGAAGGACGGCGAAGCGTCGATCGACCAGTTCGGCATCTCCGCCGCCGGCCTCGCGGGACTCATCAACGCGATCAACGACGGCGGCCTCCCCTCGACGCGCGCCGCAGAAGCGTTCCAGACGATGCTCGCGAAGGGGTGCGACGTGGAAGCCGCCCTCGCTGAGTTGAAGATCGAACGCGTCGACGAATCGGCGCTGATCGCGCTGGTCGAGGAGCTCCTCGCGGCGAATCCTAAAACCGTCGCCGACATCCAAAGCGGCAAGCTCCAGGCCGCGGCGTCCCTTATCGGCCAGGCGAAGAAGCGCAATCCCAATGTCGACCCCAATCGCGTGCGCGAGTTGGCGATCGAGCTGGCGAACAAGTAAGGCGCGCTGGCGTGCAATTCTCGCCCTGAGTAGAATTCAGGCAATCGACGACAGGTGAGGCGTTCTATGGTCTTCGAAGGCACCGTTCAAAACGGCGTGGTGGTCTTCCCGTTCGGCATTTCCTTGCCGGATGGCACTGCCGTGCGCGTCGAGGCGACGCCGCCCGCCGAGCACGTCGCTCAGGAGGAATCCGATCCGGTCTTTCGAATGGGCGATCTCGCCGTCGATACGGGAATTCCGGATTTGGCCGTTAACATCGACCATTACCTCTACGGCCACCCCAAGGCGACTGATGGCCAATAGCGTGTTTCTCGACACGAACGGCTGGCTCGCGCTGCTCAACGCGACCGAACGCCTGCATCCGACGGCGAATAAGATTTGGCGCGAAATCGGCCGGCGCGGTTATCGAATCGTCCTTACGGACTGGGTGATCGCGGAAACCGGCAACGGATCAAGTCGCTTACCTGTGAAGGCGACGTTTGTTGAATCGTTGCGCCAATTGTCCCAGAGCCCGGTTGCGACGATCGTCAACGTCGACGAACAGTTAATGGAGCGGGCGGTCGATTTCTATCGCCGCCACGCTGACAAGACTTGGGGCCTCGTCGACTGCGCGAGCTTCCTCGTCATGCAAGACCGCGGCATGACCGAGGCGTTCACGAGCGATCGCCATTTCGAGCAGGCGGGATTCCCATGCCTGCTCTCAATTTAAGTTCTCTCTCCAGCCAATGCATGGCTAGCGCGGAGCATAGAGGCTCCGATCAATGACCGGAGCCTCTATGACAGGTCGCAGCGCACGCATCCAGGGTTGCCCTCACCGTCGCGCTGCGTCGTCCTTGCCCGACACGCCCGCCGCCGTCGCCGGCACATACATCGTCATGATCGACTTCGGGAACGGCGCCTGTGTTTGGGCTTGAAATATGCCCATTCCGCTTCCTGTCTCGCCAACGTGGAACTCGCAGTTCTCCGTCAATTCGCGAAAATATTGAACCACCTGGTCCTGCGTGTCGGCAGTGCCGACAACTTGAACCATCTCTTCACCGCCATCCTCGTAGACCGTTTCGATTTTCGCCAAACTCAGCATCGCCAGGTAATCTCGCGCGGCCGCGCAAGCGGATTCCAGCGTCGTACGCACGGATTCCGCGGCCTCACCGTTGGGACAACCAATAGTGGCTCCCACGTGCGATGCGCCGGACTCGGGGTGCAGGGCGAATCCCAAAAATACCGACTGCGAGTTCAGCAGCAGCGATTGCAGCGCAGTCGCCCACGGATCGTGCGACACATCGGCGTTCTCCGCCCGCGCCCGGTCTGCCTCGGACAGTTGTCCCAAACGCACCTCGACCAGCGCGGCGGCCGGCATCTCCTCCAAAACGTCCAGTAGCGTCGAGAAGAGGAACGTCCGTTCGCCCTTCGGCGTCGTCATCGCCCGCAAGCGGTCAACATTTGCCGAACACACCAGCGTGCGAGAGTCGCGCTGGGCGACAAGCAACGTCGCCGGCCCAAAAGCGGCAAGCCCAGGCAGGCGGACAAACTCCAGTCCGTTCTCCTCCACGGTCTCCGCGCCCTCAATGTGGTCCTCGATCCACGACTGCCAATCCACATTGGCGGTAAAGCGAATTGCGAAGTCTTCGCACCCGAGCGTCACCTCGCCCTTGTCGTCCTCGGTGTGGCCGGTGCGCGGCTTGATCGTCAGCCGCACCTCGCCGGCAACGTACTCGATCGCCTCCAGACGAAAGTCAGCCGTCGCGGCCGAGGGAAACCCCTTCGCCAACAATTCACGACAGAACTCGTTGGCCACAGGGAACACGGGCGCGAACGCTTCGTGCCGCGCGAGCTTGGCCGGCTTGATCAAGAGCACGCCCTGATTTTCGCCGAACGTCACTGGATCGACCGGCCACTCGGCGAGCGTCAATTCCGCGGCGGAAGCCGCCGCGGGCGCAGTTTGGGTTTCATCGGCCGCGCCGCGCAGCGCGGTCGTCGCGACTCCCACGAGCGCAATTGCCGCCGCCGCAACGGCGCCGAGCATCGACCGCCGCCCCTCCGCCGCCGATCCGTCCTTGGACCGTAACATCGCAATCCTCCTTGCCAAACCGCTGGAAAACGTCGGCAGAACGAGCGGCGCCGTGCGGCGCCGCAGGGAATCGTCCAGCCGAAGCGAAAGTTCCGATAACGCCCGCAGGTACGCGGCTCGATCGCCCATCGCCGTCGCCGCCATCCCGTCGGCGGCCAGTTCCTGCACATGGGCAAGCCGCCGCGCGAGGAGGTGTACCAACGGATGCCAGAAATGCACGGCCGCCGCCGCACACGCCGTCGCCCGCCACGCGAAGTCGCCGCGCGCCACATGGGCCAACTCGTGAGCCAGCGCCGCGCGCAGTTGATCGTCGGTCCAGCCCGCGCGATCGACCGGCAGCAGCACGGCAGGGCGCCGCCACCCGATCGCCGCGGGACACGCCACGGCGATCGACTCGCGCAGCTCGACCGGCCGGCGCAACGCGACGCGGTTCTGCAGCGCCGCGAACATCGCGTGCAGCCGCTCGTCGGCAATCGGCTCAGAACGACGCCGCAGCCGCGCCACATAGCGCAGTGACGCAGCCAAACGCAGGCCGCCAAGCGCCGCCCCGCACACGGCGACGAGCAGAATTGCCGATCGGCCGCGCGATTCGACCTGCGGCAAGAGGGCGGCGCTCGTGCGAAGACGTTGCCACAGTTGCCGCGCCAGTTCCGCCGGATCGACGCCGCCGGCGTTGCGTTGAGCCATTTCCGCCGCCGGCGCGGCCAACGCCACGGCAGCCGTCGAAGGCGATGCTTCTCCCTTGTCGTCGGCGTCCGCCGCCCTCCAACCGCCGAAGCTCGGCAACCGCACGGGAACGAGCAGCGTGACGGCGAGAATCGTGGCCGCGGCAGCCGCTGCCGTCGTGGCCGCGGCGCCCGCCGTCCGCCGCATGAGCAGCCGCGCCGCAACGAGGCCCAGACCCGCCAGCAGGGTTGTCTGCATAGCGCACCACAACGTCGCTGTTTCAAAGGCGGTCATCCCCATGCCTCCTTGAGATTTACTCCAAGCGCGTCTCGAACGCACGTCGCCCGGCGTTCGCATTCGCAACCGATCTTTGTCGTCGTAGCCCTGGCATTGATGCCTTGTCGTTACCGACAAGTCGGCGTCTGGATGAAGCTTGTCCCGGTAGGGACCATTCGAGACTAGCCCAGCGATTGATCGCTGGGTTCATGGCGGTCGCGCCGGAGCAAGTCCCGGGGGGACGATTGAACGCTTCAACCGTCCCTACCGGGACTTGTCATGTGTCATGCCAGTTGTCCCAGCAATGAATTGCTGGGCTATGTTCACGATGTCCCTCCGGGACGGAAATTGTGGGGCAGGACAAGGCGTCAACGCCGGGCCTATTATGCCGGAGCTGCCATACCAAAGCCGCCATGCCGACGAAGAACGCTCATCGTTGCGTCGTGTCCGCCGCCGGGGCGTAAACCGGGGTGAGGATCTCCGCGTCCTCGACGCCTGCCATCGCCGTCAGCAACGACGCGGGAAGCTCGCCGGTCGCCTCGAACCATACGTCGACTGCCCCGTCGCCTCGCGGCCGCAGTTCCAGCGTCGTGTCGGCGAGGAGCCGGACGCCCAAGAGGTAGGTCTCGCTCCAAGCTCGGGAGTACTCGTCCAACGTCTCCATCAGCCCGGGCTCCGCGGCCATTTGGGCCGCGTAATGGTCGACCATCGCCTTGGCCATGTGCCGGAATAGATCGACGCCGCCGCGCACGCGCTCGGCCGTCGCCGCGTCTGCACAGCTAAACTTCACCCGGAGCGCTATCTGATTCGACGCCGGTCCCAGATCAAGGCCCACGCCGATCGTCTGCGCGCCTTCAAAAATGTCGCGGGCCGCCATTTCTACCGGGTTCGGTTGACCCTCGGCCACCCCCACTCCCAGGTACGTGCGGACAAGCTCCGACGCAGTGAACGATCGCTGAACCCGCGACCCGCCGATCGCTAGCGTCGCCACGCCGCCATCGAGCGCGTTCCATAACTCCGCCTGAACATTGTCCTGAACATTGTCCTGAACATTGTCCTGAACATTGCCGGGGGCGTCCCCGTCGTCGGCGACCAAATTCCGCAGCCGATCCGCCGACAAAGCCAACACCACGGTGTGTGGGTCGCGCTGGACGACGTAAGTTGCCGCATTCGGCTCATCTCCCATCTGGATACGGACATACGATACTCCGTCCTTTTCCACTGCCGTCGCATGGGGCACATGCTCCGCCAGCCACGTCTGCACATCGGTCGGGGCGACCAATCGGACGGCCATCTCGCACATCGTGGGCGTTGCATCCGGTATTCCGGCAGCCAGCGCCGGATTGCCCGCCATTTCCGCCGTGGTCGCTGTGCGCAGCGAAACGGCTATGTAGTCGATCGCGTCGAAACGCACCTGTGGCGCCGGCGCGCCGTTGATCTCGAGAGTATCGAGTTGATCCTGCACAAACATCTGCGCCAGGTTGACCAGCGGCGCGAAACTCGTGCAATGCGACAGCTCGTTCGTTCGCACGACCAAAAGGCCGACGTCGACCGGGCCCATGAACGACAAGTTGATTGGCTCGGCATCGAACGCGCGGCTGGCGCTGTTGACTGCCGTCGGCGTCACGTCCCCTGTCTCGGCCGCCCCGCGCAGCGCCATCGTGCCGGCGCCTGCCAGGGCAATCAGCGCGGCCGCCACGAACCCGCCGATCCGTCGGCGTTCCGTCCCGTTTAATCCCTCCTTGGATCGCAACATCGCCATTCTCCTTGCGAGGTGACTGGACAGCGCCGGCAGGACGAGCGGCTCCGCGCGGAGCCGCGAGTGGTCGTCGAGCCGGAGAGCCAGTTCGGAAAGAGCCCGCACGTAGTCCGCCGCGCCGCCGACGGCGGACGCCGCTAGCCGGTCGGCGGCGAGTTCTTGAGCGAGGGCCACCCGTCGGGCAAGCCAATGCACCAGCGGCTGGCACCAGTGCAGTGCCGCGGCGAGCTGCGCGATGGCCCGCCACAGAAAGTCGCCGCGCGCCGCATGGGCCAGTTCGTGGGCAAGCGTCGCCCGGAGTTGCTCGTCGCTCCAACCGTCTCGGCAGGCCGGCAGCAACACGATTGGCCGTCGCCAACCCACGAGCGCGGGGCTCGCAAGGTCGGCCGATTCACACAACTCCACCGGCCGCCGCACGCCCAGCCGTTGCCGCAAGTCGGCGAACTCGCGCAGGAGCGCTTCGTCAACGATCTTCGCTCGCCCGCGCCGCAGCCGGACGACGAACGCCGCGGCGACGGCCAACCGCAGCAGGCCGACCGCGGCGGCAACCAGCGTTGCGCCCACAATCACTCTCCGCGGTGAAAGACGCGGCCCGCGCCCCGCCGCGCCCTCGACAGGCGGGAACGCCATGATCCGCGATGCAATCGCCCGCACGTCGAACCAACCGCCGAACGCTGTCTCGCGAAGGGCGCCTTCCGCATTGCCTTCGTTGCTTGTCGACGCTGAGTCGCGTGCCTCCGTCGCGGAGTGCAGGGCAGCTAGTGGCGTCACCGAGCGCGGCAAGCGCGGCATCGGCGCCGGAATCAGTAGCGTCGCCGCCACGATTGCCGTCGCCGCCGCGACGCCCGCCGTCGCCGCGGCGGCGGGCGAGCGCCGCGCAAGAAGACGCACCGCAACCAGCCCCAGCCCCGCTAGCAGCGCCGCCTGTGCCACGCACCACAACGCCGCTCCCTCGAAGGCCGTCATCACGCTTGCTCCTTCAAGATTTGCTCGAGCAGCGCCCGCTCCTTCGCTGTGAGCCGCTTGCGTCCGCCCAGCAGATTCACCAAGAGCTGCTCGCGCGAGCCCTGGAACACGCGCTCCAGCAGGTCGCCTACGAAGCTGCGCGAAACGTCATCGAACGACCGCACCGGGCGATAGCGAAACGGCCGCTGCTGGTTCGTCGCTTCGAGAAAACCCTTCTCGACGAGGATGCGCGTGAGATTGGCAACGGTGACGTACGCCAGATCCTGGCCCGCGGCGGCCATTTCGCCGCATGCTTCGCTGGCGGTCAGCTCGCCGCGCCGCCAGAATACGTGCATCAGCTCCAGCTCGCGGTCGGTGAGCTCCTTGCTTGCAGGTCGCGCCATGGGCGGCTTCTCCGTCGCGCCGTGAATTTGGATTTCCAAATTTGGTTCGCCGAACTTACGTCAATCGCTGCCGATCGATCAAGCCCAATATTTCGCCGCTGGATTGCTCCATTCGTTTAGCCGCGACGCGGTAGCGGAGCGCTCGGCGGAGCGAACGACCTCCGCCACGCGCTCCGCTCCGAAGACTCCGTGAGCGCGGCTAAACGTTGTTGCGACCGCGCTGGTCAATTCGCGCCATTCCCCATTCCGCCTTCCGCCCTCCGCCTTCCCCGTGCCCCTCATCACGCTCACCACTGACTTCGGCAACGGCAGCCCCTACGTCGCGGCGATGAAGGGCGTCATCCTGTCGATCAATCCGCAGGCGACGATCGTCGATCTCACCCACGCGATCCCGCCGCAGGACATCCGCCAAGGGGCGATCGCGCTGGCGGAGGTCGCGCCGCTGTTCCCCGCCGGCACGATCCACGTCGCGGTCGTCGACCCCGGCGTCGGCACGTCGCGGGCGATCATTTACGCCGAAATCGCCGGCCAGCGCTTCGTCTGCCCCGACAACGGGCTGGTCTCGCGGTTGGCGGATCGCGCGCCGCCGTCTAAGATGCTAGCGATCACGGCGGAACAGTGGTTTCGGCGCCCCGTGGCGCCCACGTTTCACGGTCGGGACGTGATGGCGCCGGTGGCGGCGCATCTCAGTCTCGGGCTCGATCCGGACCAACTTGGACCGCCGATCCCACAACTGGCGACGCTCGACTGGCCCGGAGCTATGAAGGTGGCAAACCGGATTGAAGGCGCGGTGACGGCGATCGACTCGTTCGGCAATCTCGTCACCAACATCACCCGCGAGATGCTCGCCGGCGTGCCCACCGACGAGCGCGTGACCGTCGCCTGCGACGAGCATGAGACGCAGGGCATCTTCAAGACCTATGCCGAGCAACCGCCGATGACGCTGATCGCGGTGGTGGGCTCCAGCGACATGCTCGAGTTGGCCATCGTCGACGACAGCGCCGCCATCATGCTCGGCGCCCGCGTCGGAACCCCCGTCGAAGTGCGCTGGTCATGACGCCATCCCACGTTTAGCCACTCACGAAGGTCCGCCGCAGCGGAGCGCTTCGGCCCCCGCGACGCCGCCAGCGCTCCGCTCCGCAGACTCCGCGTCGCGGCTAAACACACTTGCAATCCGTAATATGCCATGGCTTCCCCCGCTGAACTTCGCGACTGGGACCGACGCCACCTCTGGCACGCGTTCACCCAGATGGCCGAGTACGACCCGCTGGTGATCGAGCGGGCGGAGGGGTGCTGGCTGGTCGACGTCGACGGCCGCCGCTACCTCGACGGCGTGAGCAGCCTGTGGTGCAACCTGCACGGGCATCGCCATCCGCGGATCGAGGCGGCGATCGTCGATCAACTGGGCAAGCTGGCTCATGCCACGAACCTGGGGATGAGCAATCCGCCGGCGATCGAGCTGGCCCGCCGGCTCGCGGCCCTGGCCCCCGGCGACCTCAACCACGTATTCTACTCCAGCGACGGCTCGTCCGCCGTCGAAGCGGCCCTCAAGATCGCCTTTCAGTACTGGCGGCAATGCGATGCGCCGCGGCCCGCGAAGCGCACGTATCTCGCCTTCGACGGCGCCTACCACGGCGACACGCTCGGCAGCACCGCGGTCGGCGGCATCGACCGCTTTCACTCGATCTTTGAACCGCTGTTGTTCGACGTCGTACGTTTGCCAGCGCCCGACCGCCGCCACGGCGACGCGTCCGCGCACCTCGCCCGCCTGGAGGAAGCACTGGCCGTTCGTCATGACGAAATCGCCGCTGTCGTGCTCGAGCCGCTCGTACAGGGCGCGGCAGGCATGGTGATGCAGCCGCCAGGCTATCTACGGGGCGTCCGCGAACTTGCGCGCAAGTACAATGTGCTGCTGATCGCCGACGAAATTGTTACCGGCTTTGGTCGCACGGGGCGTATGTTCGCATGCGAGCACGAGTCTGTGACGCCGGACCTTTTGTGCCTCGGCAAGAGCCTCACGGCCGGCTATCTTCCGATGGCCGCGACGATCGCCACGGACGCCGTGTACGAGGCCTTTCTCGGCGACTACGCCGCCGGTCTCACATTTCAGCACGGCCACACATTCAGCGGCAATCCGTTGGCCGCCGCGGCAGCGTGTGCATCGCTCGACCTGCTTGCCGAGGAACGAATCCTGGAAGAGGCGCTGCCGCGAAAGGCCGCCAAGCTGAAGAGCTTGCTCGCTCCGCTCGCCGCCCATCCCCATGTGGGCGATGTCCGGCAGTTGGGCTTGATGGCGGGGGTCGAGCTCATCGCCAATCGCGATGCGCGCCGGCCGTTTCCGGTTCACGAGCGGCGGGGAACCCAAGTCTGCCGCCATGCGACGGCCAGCGGGGTTTGGCTGCGGCCGCTCGGCGACGTGGTCGTCGTCATGCCGCCACTGTCGATCGCTGACGCCGAGTTAGAATTGCTCGTCCGCGTGCTCGCCGAGAGCATCAACGCGGGGTGCCCGCCCGCCCTGGCCAGCAACGTCAAAACGTCGTATTCGGCAGGCGTTTCTTGAAGCCGCCGCCGGGCTGCACGACGCGGCGCGGCACTTCCTGCTCGCGCGGCTGGGGCGGGAAATCGACGGCGCGCGCGTCCGCGTCCATCGCAATGGAGCGCGAATCGCTGCGCCACCCCATGAGCGACAAGAATTCGTCCAGCGAAACCTTCTCCACGCCCAGGGCATCGGCTTGGCGGTCCATTTCATTCCAGCTCTTCAGCAACGCGGTGTCGCGGGCTCCGCTCGGATAGGCGCCCTGAACGAGATATCGGGTGCTGACCTTGAGCGCCCCCTCCTGCTCGCCGGCTGCATTAGGCGCCGCATCGACCGACCCGCCGCTCGCGGTGACGATACTCTTGAGTTTCTCGAGATCGTCCCGACCGTCGCCGTCGATGTCGATCTTGCCCGCGATCGCGATGCCCACCTTGCGCCCCCTGTCCCACACCTGGCTGAAGATGCGATCGCCCGGCATGATCGGATTGGTCGCTGAGTCCGAGGTAATCGTCGCCTCCGCCCGATGCGGGCCTTCGATCTTCGTGATCTCGATGCTCCCTTTCTGCTCGGACGACGCGGCGTCTTCCAGTCCAGCTTCCGCCACGGCAAACGTCACCTGCGGCCGCAGGCCGTCGGCCGAGCCGAGGTTCACCCACAGCGTTCGATATCGTTGATTGACGAAGATCACTTCGCCGTCCGCCGGCTGAGAGAACTGATCGGGATTCGGCACGCCCTCGCGCAAGGTCACCACCGAATCCTCGAGATTCTTGATTTGATCTGCGAGCTGCGTCTTCTCCTCATCAAGCCTGGCCATCTTGTCGTCGTGATCCGCGCGCAGGTTCTCCATTTGCTTCTTGATCTCGTCATTCTCGCCCAGAATGCGTGTGCGTTCGGCCGCGGCCTGCTCGGCAGCCGTTGCCGCATCCGCGCGGACCTTGGCGAGTTCATCTTCGAACTTCTTGACCTGCGCCGCTTTCTGGCCTTCGAGCGCCAGCAGACGGTCCTTGAGCGTCTTGACCTCCGCCGCCGAGTTCGCGGCGTTCAGCGCGAGTTGGCGATTCTCTTGGTACACGGCCCGCAGCACGGTGCTGTACTGCCGACTCTCGGGCGGAAAATTGGCCGCCATGGTCGCCATATCCGCATCGACGGCCTCGCGAACAGACTGCAAGTTGTCGCTGGGGTCGAAGCCCATGATTTCTTTGAACGCGCTCGAGTCGTTCTGCGCCGTCGTGGCGTCGTTGCGCGCCGTGGTGGCGGCGGCCTCAGCGCTCGTGGCGCGGGCCAACTGCGTCTTGCGCATGTTATTGACCAGGACAAGGCTAACGATCAGCAGCAAAGTGATGATCGATAACGCGATGACAATGGCCTGCAGTCCCTGGTTCTCTCGTGTTGCCATGCGGCTTCCTCACGCAGTTTCGGCGCTTCAAGCAAACTCTCCGGCGCAGCCCGCATAAATGAGCGCGGCGCCGGGTCGGGTCGAAAAGTACGACATGCCCGCTCCGCGTGCGCTTCCGCGCAGCGGCCGGGAGCGATAGAATCGCCCTAAGTCGAGCATAATTGGGGCATTACGGCGCGTCAACGAAATCCGGACGACCGGCCGAATCCCTCAAAACCATTCTCGCAGCCGCTTGGGGCGAGTCCAGTTCCTCCCGCCGCGTTTTTGAGCACCAGCGCCGCCGATGACCAACCCGCCGCGCCAAACGTCGCTCCCCGGCATGGAACCGCCGACCGTCGAGTCCCGTCCCGTCGCCCCGGACGCTGACTCGCCGCCCGCCGGTTCGCCCGCCGACGCCGCCTCCGACGTCGCCGGCTGGACCATCTACGCGGTGGACTCCCACTCGCTGATCTTTCAAGTGTTCCACGCCATGTACGGGTCGGAGCTGTCCAGCCCCCGGGGCGAGCCGGTGAGCGCCGTCTACGGCTTCACCCGCGACCTGCTGCAGATCATTGAAAAGAAGCAGCCCACAGCGCTCGTCTGCGCCTTCGACCTGGCGGGCCCGACGTTCCGCAACGAACTGTTCGAGGGCTACAAAGCCGACCGCGGCGAAATGCCCGAGGATCTCGCCTCGCAAATTCCCAAGATCCGCCAGGTGCTCGACGCGCTGGAAATCCCTGTCATCGAGTGCCCGGGTTACGAAGCCGACGACGTGCTGGCGGCCATCGCCCGCGTGTGCGACGAGGGGGGCGCCACGGGGCTGATCGTCACCGGCGACAAGGACTGCCGGCAGCTCATTTCCGACCGCGTGTCGGTGTACAACATCCGCAAGGACGAGGTGTATTCGTTCGACCAGCTCGCCGCCGACTGGGGCATCCGCCCCGCGCAGGTCGTCGATTTTCAGGCCCTCGTGGGCGACAAAGTCGATAACGTCCCCGGCGTGCCGCTCATCGGTCCCAAGCTCGCCAAGGAGCTGCTCGACCAGTACGGCACGCTGGAAAACGTGCTCGACCACGCCGACGACGTCCCCGGCGCCAAGCGCAAACAGAACCTGAAGGAGTACCGCGAAGCGGCGCTCATGTCACGGCGGCTCGTGGAGCTCGACCGCCGCACGCCCATCGCCGTTGATTGGCAGTCCGCACGAGTGGGTGGGTTCGACCCGGACCGCGTCACCGAGTTGTTTCGCGACCTCGGCTTTCGCTCGCTGGCCGACCGGGCGCTGGCGATCGCTGCCGCCACCTCCGGCGTCGAGAAGCACGACCGCCCCGCCCCCGCGGCGGTGAGCCGAATCGAGGCCGACTACCACCTGGTCGATACGCCGCAAGAGCTCGACGTGCTGGTGCGGCAGCTCGAGCAGCAGTCGCTCATCTCGTTCGATACCGAGACCACTGACATTTTCCCGCGGTCCGCGGAAATCGTCGGCTACGCCGTCGCCTTCAAGCCGGGGCAGGGCTTTTACGTCCCCGTGCGCGGCCCCGCGGAGGAGCGCGTGCTCGACCCCGTGACGACCGCGGACGCTCTGCGGCCGATCCTTGAGAATCCCGCCATCGCCAAGATCGGCCAGAACCTGAAGTACGACATCGTCGCCCTCCGCAGCGCGGGCATCCGCCTCCGCGGTGTCGCGTTCGACACGATGATCGCCGACTACCTGCTCGACTCCGGCGAACGCACGCACAACCTCGACCACCTGGCCCGAAAATACCTCGCCCACGAAACGATCAAGATTACCGATGTCATCGGCCCGCCCGGCAAGAAGCAGCTTCGCATGGACCAGGCGCCGGTCGCCGCGGTCGCCTGCTACGCCGCCGAGGACGCCGACATTCCGCTGCGGCTGCTGCCCATCCTGCACGAGCGGCTCGCGGCCAGCGGGCTTGAGAAGCTCAACGAAGACGTCGAGACGCCGCTCATTGACGTGCTGGCCGATCTCGAACATCTCGGCGTCCGCGTCGACGTCGACCGCCTCGCCAAGCTGAGCGCCGAGTACGGCACCCGCTTGCAGGCGCTCCGCGAGGAGATCGAGGAGCTGGCCGGCCGGCCGATCAATATCGATTCGCCCAAACAATTGGCCGAGCTGCTGTTCGGCGAGTTGAAACTGCCGGTGATCAAGAAAACTAAGACCGGCTCGAGCACCGACGCGGGCGTGCTGGAGGAGCTCGCCCCGCTGCATCCCCTGCCCGCGAAGATCGTCGAGTACCGCCAGTACGCCAAGCTGTTGGGCACGTACATCGAAGCGCTGCCCGCGATGGTGCACCCCGCGACGGGCCGCGTCCACGCGTCGCTCAACCAGGTGGTGGCGGCCACCGGCCGGCTCAGCTCGAGCAACCCGAACCTGCAAAACATTCCGATTCGCACCCGCGAGGGCCGTGAAATTCGCTCGGCGTTCGTCGCCGGGGAGCACGGCTGGGTGCTGCTGGCCGCCGACTACTCGCAAATCGAGCTGCGGATTCTCGCCCACTCGTCGGGCGACGAGACGCTGCGCACCGCGTTCGCCCAGGACGAGGACATCCACCAGCTCGTCGCCAGCCAGGTTTATGGCGTCGCGCTCGACGAAGTCACCGGCGAAATGCGCCGCCATGCCAAAGCGGTCAACTTCGGCATCATTTACGGTCAAAGCCCTTTCGGCCTGGCCAAGTCGATCAACATCTCGCAGGAGGAGGCCGCGACGTTCATCGAAACGTACTTCGCCAAGTACCCGGGCGTGCTGTCCTTTCTCACCGACACGCTGGTCAAGTGTCGCGAGCGCGGCTACGTGTCGACGCTCATGGGCCGCCGCCGCGCGATCCAGGGCGTGCGTCCCGTGCCGCCGGGATTGCGCGAGCCCAAGACCGGCGCCCTCCGTCAGCTCAACCTGCCGGAACGCACCGCGGTGAACGCCGTCATCCAGGGCACGGCCGCCGATCTCATCAAGCTGGCGATGATCCGCGTCCAGCGCCGCCTCCGCGACGACGGCTCGCCGGCGCGGATGCTGCTGCAGATTCACGACGAGCTGCTGTTCGAAACTCCGCCCTCTGCCGCCGCGGAGCTGGCCGCGCTGGTCCGCGCCGAAATGTCCGGCGTGATGGACCTCGCCGTGCCGCTGAAGGTCGCCGTGAAGGTCGGCCCCAATTGGGCCGAGTGCGAAGCGATGTGAACGCCTGAGCTAAAGAAAGTCCAGCCCAACCGTGGTATGATTGCTACATGGCCGACTTACATGATGTCCTGCAATCGATTCATGACCTGAGCGTCGCGGATCAATTGACGATTCTCAACGTTCTGAAATCCGAGACTGCGCGTCCACCGTCCATCGGCGATGCTACAGGCGCCAATCCCATGGTGGGGTTGTTGGCAGACGAACCGGAATTGGCCGACGCCATACTCCATTCAGCGATGTCTGCTCGCGAGATGCGGGTCCTGCGTAACTAACCTTCGTTGTCGAACGGCCCGCGCTTCTTCGTCTGAGATTCCGGTTCCGTGAGATTTCTCCAGAATTGATAGAGAGAGTTGATCACCGGATACAGCACGCCGCCGACCATCAGTGCGGCATCCCGCGCGTCCGCTTTCGCCCCCAAGAGCGCAAACGTGACCGCCGAAACCGTCACGCAGGCCAGCAGCGTCCGAAGATCGAACCGAAACGGCTTGATCTTTTGCTCTCGCGAAGTCGCCGGCTGCGGCCGCTCGTGCTGCGGACATCCACACCGGCCGCACACGGCATGCGGCCCGGACCGCAACGCAGCACAATTCGGGCAGCGAAATCGCGGCGTCATCATTAAGTCATCGAGTTTTGAAATCCGCGTCAATCCGCCCAATCCGCGTTCATCCGCGTCCCATTTCCGTGTCCAGTCGTTAGGATGGCGCCATCGCGCTCGGCCCGCCAGCGATGCGTAGCATCGCGGCTATGGAGAATTCGAGAACTCGCTGATGTCCGGTCCTCGTCATCGGTCCGCCACTCTCCGACCTACAGCCTCCAGCCTCCAGCCTTATCTCCCATGCACATCCTCGGCCTCATCGGCGGCATCGCCAGCGGCAAGAGCGCCGTTGCCGCCGCGCTCGCCCGCCGCGGGGCCGTGGCGTTCAACGCCGACCAGCTCGGGCACCAGGTCCTCGAAGAACCGGAAGTCCGCGACGCCCTCGTCGAGCGCTGGGGCACCGGCATTCTCGCGTCCAGTGGCAGCATCGACCGCTCCGCCGTGGCAAAAATCGTGTTCGCGCCGGGAACCGCCGCCGCCGAGGAGCTTGATTTCCTCGAAGGTCTCGTCCACCCCGGCATTCGCCGCCGGATCGAAGCCGGCATCCGCCAATTGCCGGACGCCTCGGTCCCCGCTGTGGTCATCGACGCCGCCCTGTTGGTCGAGGCCGGCTGGGCCGCCGTCTGCACGGCCATCGCCTTTGTCGACGGCCCCCGGGACCAGCGGCTCGCTCGCGCCGCCGCTCGGGGCTGGACCGAGGAGGAATTCTCTCGGCGGGAGGCCGCCCAGTTGCCGATAGAAGAAAAGCGGCGCCGCGCCAGCCATGTGATCGACAACTCCGGTTCGCTCGACGACCTGGAGGCGGAAGTCGAGCGATTCTGGCAGACCCTCGGCGCTGATTGACCAATTCGCCGCTACCGGCAAACTTTGCCAACGGGCGCCTCGCCGCGGCGTTGCCGCTGCCCGCAGTTCCGGAAAAATGCCGTCAATCTGACTTCCCTCGACCGCGATAGCTTGCCATACTGAACCTTTGCTTTTGAACTGTGCCGTCGCCCGCCGGGTCCCGCCTTTCCTTGCCCGGCTTGAACGTTTGCGGCCCCGAGCGGCCGAGCGCAATCGACTGTCCGCCCCCTGACTTGCCAAACCCAAACATCGGCCCGTGCGCGGTCCCGTTCGGGCCTGCCGCGCACGTTGGCCTGAACAACTCCGCCCACCCTCCGGCCGACGCCATCCGCGCGTCCGCCAAGCCTCCCTCTTTTCCGCTGTAAGGAAACGTCGCCATGTCCGAGACTGGCCACCGCGGGCCGCGGCCCACTGGTCCCTCGTCCTTCGCGCGCCGCCGGCGCCCCTTCGACTCCGCCGGCCCGGATGTCATCGATCGCCAGCGCCTCGCCGAACTGGAAAACGAAGAACCGCTCTCCTTCGCCGAGGAGCTCGACAAGGCCGCCGAGCGGGTCCGCCGCGTCGGCAGCCAGATCGAGCGCACCGACAAGCCCGACGCCAACATCCACATCGCCGCCCTCCAGAAGATGGCGATGCCCGACCTAATCAAGGTCGCCGAGGAGGAGAACATCGAGGAAGCCAGCGGCCTCCGCAAGCAGGAGCTGATCTTCCGCATCCTCAAGTCGCGAGTGAAGTTCAACGGCATGATGTTCGGCGAGGGGACGCTCGAAATCCTCCCCGACGGCTTCGGCTTCCTCCGCTCGCCCGACTACCACTACCTCTCCTGCCCGGACGACATTTACGTGTCGCCCAGCCAGATTCGCCGCTTCGGCCTCCGCACCGGCGCCACCGTGGCCGGCACGATCCGCCCGCCGAAAGAGAACGAGCGGTACTTCGCCCTGCTGCGCGTCGAGGCGATCAACAACCAGGACCCCAACCTGGTCAACAAAAAGGTCTTCTTCGACAACCTCACGCCGATCCACCCCGACTCGCGGATTCGCATGGAGCACGACGCGAGCGACGTCGACATGCGGGTCGTCGACATGATCGTGCCGATCGGCTTCGGCCAGCGCGGGCTGATCGTCAGCCCGCCGCGGGCTGGCAAGACCG
>CAYSFP010000015.1:0-18696 GCA_964430075.1 uncultured Planctomycetaceae bacterium
CGTTGAACGCCTCCTTGGTGAGCATGTGGACTTCGTCGATGATGTAGATCTTGAACCGCGAGCGACTGGGCCGCACCGCGACGTTTTGGCGGAGCTGGCGGATCTCGTCGATGCCGCGATTGCTGGCGCCGTCGATCTCGATCACGTCGACGTCGTCGCCGGCGGCGATGCTCTGGCAGATTTCGCACTCGCCGCAGGGAACCGGCGACGTGCCGCGCTCGCAGTTGAGGGCCTTGGCAAGAATGCGGGCCGCGGAGGTTTTTCCCACGCCGCGGGCGCCCGTGAAGAGGTAGGCATGGCCGACGCGATTGCTGCCGATGGCCCCCTGGAGTGCCTGGGCGACGTGCTCCTGGCCGATCAGCTCGTCGAACCGTTGCGGCCGATACCTGCGGGCGACAACGACATATTCGCCGGCGGCAGGTGAAGAGTCAGTCATGCGTCGCCGTAGTCGAATGAAAGCCACCGGCTCTGCCGGTGGACAAGTCTGCGATGTCGCGTCGTTTCTCCAAGAGTCCACCGGCAGAGCCGGTGGCTTTCGAGGTCCGCCACGTCGGCGGTCGACGAGAGGCCCCCACACAAAGAAGCGCAAGCTTATGGCTGCTGTGTTTCCACCCTGACCAGGTTCGCAAGGCCCCCATTGCAAGGGCCCCTCGTCGACGGCCGCCGCGGGACGACGACAAGCGGATTCTAAGTTGTACGCATCGCGGCGGCGCTCGTCAAAGGCCCCGGACATGCGGCATAATCACGGTTATGGCGCTCGCGACCCACCAATCTGAAACCCACGCTTTCCAGACATCCAATGCGGTCGCCGACTGGCGCTCGCTGTACCCATTCGCGTCGCACGAATTGGACGTGGACGGGCGGCGGATGCATTATCTCGACGAGGGCGACGGCGATCCCTCGCAGCCCACGCTGCTGCTGGTCCACGGCAACCCCACGTGGTCGTTCCACTGGCGGCGGCTCGTTCTGCTGCTGCGCAACGGCTACCGCTGCGTCGCGCCCGACCACCTGGGCTGCGGGCTGAGCGATCTGCAGCCGCGTCCGCTGCGGCTGGCCGACCACATCGACAACATCGTGCGGCTGATCCAACGGCTCGACCTCCGCCGGGTGACGCTGGTCGCCCAGGACTGGGGCGGGGCGATCGGATTGGGGGCGCTCCTGGAGGAGCGTGCCCGATTCGAGCGGATTGTCCTCTTCAATACGGGCGCCTTCCGACCGTGGTTCATTCCGTGGCGGATTCGCGTCTGCCGGGCGCCGCTCGTCGGCAGGTGGGCCGTCCAGGGGGCCAACGCCTTTTCGCGGGCGGCCCTGACAATGACGCTGGCCCGAAAGCGACGGCTGGAACCGGCGGTGGCCGAGGGCTACCTGGCGCCGTATCGCTCCTGGGAACGACGGGCGGCCGTCTATCAGTTCGTGCGCGACATTCCCGCCTCGGCGGGTCACCCCACGTGGCACGCGCTCGCGGCGATCGAGTCGCGGCTGCCGGAGCTCGCTCACATGCCGGCGGCGCTCATCTGGGGCGCCCGCGATTGGTGTTTTACCCCCGAGTGCCTTGACCGCTTTGCAGCCGCCTGGCCGCACGCGGAGGTACACCGTCTCGACGATGTCGGCCATTGGGTGTTGGAGGACGCTGCGGACGACGCACTGCAAATCGTCGAAGACTTCCTGCGACGAACGGAGTCGCGATGACGCCAGCGAATTCTTCGACGCCGCCATTAACTCCCGGCGCGTGCGCCGCGTTGGCTTGCCTCTGGGAGGCCGCGGCGCCGAAGCCTGGCAACGTGTATCGCGGGGCGGACTTCGACGACATGACGTTCGTCGATTTCCTGACGAGCGCCGCTGCGATCGGACCGGTCGTCGACCGAGCGTGCGAGCAGGACGTCGGCGCGACAGTGCTTGCCGGCGTGGCGGCGACCCGAGCAGCAATTGGCGCCGTGAACACGAATTTGGGCATCCTCTTGCTCATCGCGCCCCTCGCTGCCGTGCCTGAGACTCAAACGCTGGCTGAGGGCATCGGAGGCGTGCTCGAGCGACTGACGGTGGAAGACTGCCGAAACGTCTACGACGCGATTCGACTGACGCAACCCGGCGGATTGGGCAGCGCGGCGGAAGCCGACGTCAACAACCCGTCGCCGCCAGCCATTTCCCTACGGGAGGCGATGCGTCTGGCGGCCGATCGAGATTTGGTGGCGCGCCAGTACGCCAATGGCTTTGCGGAGGCGTTTCGCACGGCGGACGCCATCGCAAGCCACGCCGCGACCTTACCGCTGGGCGAAGCGATCGTCCGCGCCTTTCTCGAGCTGCTCCGCGACGAACCCGACACGCTCATCGCCCGCAAATGCGGCGCGGAAACCGCCATGAGCGTTTCGCGGGCCGCGAGTGAGGTGCTCAATGCCTCCGCATCCGGGGAGGATGCTTACCAAGCGGCGCTGTCGGACTTCGACTTCTGGCTCCGCAGCGACGGCAACCGCCTCAACCCCGGTACGACTGCCGACATTATCGCAGCAGCGCTGTTTGTGCTCCTCCGCGAAGGGCGGCTACACTGGCCGGTTAAGTTCTACCGTGCTTCGTCAGATTGAACCGCTAAGGACGCCACGGTCGGAAAAGGGGAGGAAATTAAGAACCGCAGATGAACGCAGATAAACGCAGATCGCATTCAGCGAGTTTATCTGCGTTCATCTGCGGTTGCATCACACCTACCCTCTCATCTTGGCGCTCTTGGCGTCGCTTGGCGGTTTCTTCCGAATCGTTCTTCTTCCAATGCCTGAAACCTACCACATTCGCATCGCCAAGGAGCGGCTCGTCTTCAGCGCCGCGCACTTCATTACCTTCAACGGCGACGAGTGCGAACCGCTGCACGGGCACAACTACCACGTGGCTGCGGAGATCGAAGGACCGATCGACGAGAACCTCTACGTCGTCGATTTTCTGGCCGTGCGCGACGCGCTGCAAGACATCGTCGACGAGCTCGACCATCGCGTGCTCCTGCCGACGGGACATCCAACAATCCGCGTCGTCGAGCAGGGCGAAGGGGAGGGGGAGGTGCTGGCGCAGCACGGCAAGCGGCGTTGGATCTTCCCGCGACCGGACTGCGTGCTGTTGCCGGTGAAGAACACGACCGCTGAGATGCTCGCCCAACACATCGGCCAGCAACTGCTCGCCTGCCTCATGCCGCCCCCCACCCGGTTGCAGATCGCCGTCGACGAGTGCGACGGCCAGTGGGGCGTCTACACCTGGCGGCCCGACGCCTGATCGGGCCGCACATTCCCGCTAATCGGCATAGAGCGGCCGGGATGCGGGTAATCGCGACGCCCTCCTCAAGCGGCCGACTCACGAGCGACGATTCAGTCGACATGGCGTCGCTGGCGCGCCCCGACGCGACGCGAGCCCATCCAGAAAACTTCAAGTTGCAGAGCAATGAGCGTTACCCTCGGCGCCGCCCCGACATCCGAAGTTCAAAAGGCGGCTATTCTCCTCACGGCCTTGCCGGAAGAGGAAGCCGCGGCCGTGCTGTCGCGGCTCGACGCCAAACAGGTCGAACTTGTCTCGATCGAAATCGCCCGGCTTCGCGGAGTCACGGGCGATCAGCAGGAACAAGTGATCCTGCAGTTTGCCGACTCGAGTCCCACCGCTACGAGCGACACCGGCGGCATCGAGCGCGCCAAGAACCTCGTGCAAAAGGCGCTCGGCGCCAAGGCCGCGGGGACGCTCGACAACATTCGGCAATCGATCGAGGAAGTTCCGTTCGCCTTTCTGCGAAACGTCGACAGTCAGAACATTCTGACCTACGTCGCCGACGAGCACCCGCAAACGATCGCGTTGATCCTCTCGCACTTGCCGGCCCCGGCGGGCGCCGCCATCCTCGCCGGCCTGCCGCCCGACCAACAGTTGTCGGTCGTTCAACGCGTGGCCCATATGGGCCAGACGAGCCCCGACATTATCAAGGAAGTCGAGGCCGGCCTCGAGCGCCGCATGTCGAGCGTGATGAGCCAAAGCTTCGAGAATGCCGGCGGCGTCGAAGCCGTTGCGGAAATCCTCAACGTGTCGGATCGCTCCACCGAGCGTACGCTGCTGGAGAATCTCGGCCACGACGACCCCGAGTTGGTGGAAGAGATTCGCCGGCTCATGTTCGTATTCGAGGACATCGGCAAGTTCAGTAACAAAGACATCCAGACGGTCCTCAAAAACGTGGAGAACTCGCAGTGGGCCATGGCGCTTAAGGGCGCCAGTCAGCCGCTGCGCGATAAGATTTTTGCCAACATGTCGAGCCGCGCGGCCGATATGCTCCGCGAGGAAATGCAGTACCTCGGCGCAGTCAAGCTTTCGGCGGTGGAGCAGAAGCAGCAGGAAATCGTCGACGTCGTCCGCCGCTTGGAGGACTCGGGCGAGATCGAGCTGAACGCCGGCGGCGAGGAAGAGCAGCTCGTGCAGTAAGAACGTGATCGAAGCGGCCCGCTTCGGGCGCCAACGCGACGCGCGGCCCGCCGAACGCCGCCGTCTCCTGCACCTGGACATGCAGCAGGCGCCGTTCTAAAATGCTGGATTCCTGGGGCGGTAGCTCAGTTGGGAGAGCGCTGCGTTCGCAATGCAGAGGTCGAGGGTTCGACTCCCTTCCGCTCCACTATCCGGCCACAATCTGGCCCGCGTGTTCCCCGGCCGCTCGCTTGTCGGCCGCCACGCCCCCCTGCCAAGATTCTCTTCACGGCGACGAATTCCGTAGGTCGCATGGCCGCCGCCACGTTGGACGGCGCCCGCTTCGCCGGTAAACTGCCTCCAACCGTGCTCCCGGATCGCCGCTGCAACCCGACAGGTGGCCCGTGCTCTTCCAGTTTGCCGACGTCACGAAGACCTACGGCCCGGTCACCGCGCTGAACAATCTCACGCTGGCCGTGCCGATGGGCGCGGTCGGGCTGCTGGGGCCCAATGGCTCCGGTAAGACGACGATGATCCGCACGCTCCTGGGCCTGATTCCCGTCGACAAGGGGACCGGCCAGGTGCTGGGCAAGGACTTTCGCCGGCAGCAGCTCGATATCCGCCGCGACGTGGGATTCGCGCCCGAGGACGAGTGCTTGTTTCCGCACACCGTGGGCGTCGAATTCGTCGCCTACGCCGGCGAACTGGTGGGCATGAGCCGCAAGGACGGTCTGCAGCGCGCCCACGAAACGCTCGACTACGTTGGGCTGGGCGAGGCGCGGTATCGCAAAGTCGAGTCCTATTCCACCGGCATGAAGCAGCGGCTCAAGCTGGCCTCGGCGATCGTGCACGATCCCAAGATGTTGATCCTCGACGAACCGACCAACGGCATGGACCCGGCGGGGCGGCAGGAGATTCTCGAACTCGCCCGCGATCTGACGCACCACAAGGGCATGAGCCTGCTCTTCTCCAGTCACTTGCTGCCCGACGTCGAGGCGGTGTGCAATTACGTAATCGTGATCGCCGCCGGCAAGCTGCTGGCCGAGGGGCAGATTGCCGAGCTGAAGCAAGTGCACCGCCAGTCGTTCGAGGTGCGCGTCAAAGGCGAGGTCGAGTCGTTCACCCAGCGGCTGGCAAAGATCGGCTGCACGACCGACCAGCATGACGACACGCTGCGGGTCGTGTTGCCCGAGGGCGCCACGCCGCAAGTGCTGTGGCAGGCGGCGACCGACGCGGGCGAGCAGATCCGCTATCTGCGGCCGCAGCGCAGCACGCTCGAAGAAGTCTTCTTGTCGGCTGTTGAGCAAGCGTAGTGGAGCAAGCGTACATGCCCATCTTTGATCAGGGCTACCAGCATTGGACGGGAACGCTCTCCGGGCACGCCTGGCGGTGGCTGGCGATTACGCGCCATGGCATTCGCGTGGCGCTCACCAATCGCTGGCTGCGGATCGCGCTGATCGTGGCGTGGCTGCCGGCGATTGCACTGGCGACGATGCTCTGCATCTGGGGCCTCATCGAGCGGCAATCGGACCTCATTCAATCGATCGCGCCGCTCTTGGGGTTTCTCGATCGGCAAATGCTACTTGACCCGCTCACGTATCGCAAAGAAGTGTGGACGCTGAGTCTGGGGTACTTCATGCTGACGGAATTGCGGCTGGGGATGCTGCTGATTCTGATCGTCGGGCCGAACCTGATCAACCAGGATTTGAGGTACAATGCGCTGCCGTTGTACTTGTCGCGGCCGTTGCGGCGGATCGATTACTTTTTGGGGAAATGGGGCGTCATTGTCGCGTTTCTCGGCGCCGTGACGGTCGTGCCGGCGATTGTCGCCTACGTGCTGGGGCTGTTGTTCAGCCTGGACCTCAGCATCCTGAAAGACACGTTCCCGCTGCTGTTGGCCAGCATCGCCTATGGATTGGTCGTGGCCGCCTCGGCAGGCACGCTCATTCTGGCGCTGTCCTCGTTGTCGCGCAGCTCGCGTTACGTGGCGATGTTCTGGCTCGCCCTGTGGCTGGGTTCGAGTATGGTCTCCGGCATTCTGGTGGAAATCGACCGCGAAAATCGGCAGCAGGTCCAGTGGCAGTCCGGCGGGCTCGACAACAACGCCTACGTCGAACAGGAACTGGAGGCAGCCCGCTCGAACTGGCGGCCGCTGGTGTCCTACACGGCCAACCTGGCGCGCGTCGGCGAGGAAATGCTCGGCACCGCCGCGGCGTGGGACAAGCTGGCGAATTTGCGGCCGGGTCCCGAGGCCGACATGGCCCGCCTCCGTAACGTCACGGTGCAATATCCATGGACGTGGTCGGCCGGCGTGCTGCTGGCGCTCTTTGTGCTCTCGGCCTGGATTCTCCATCGTTCCATCAGATCCCTGGACCGGCTGAAATGACGCCCGTCGTCGCGTTTCACGAACTGTCGAAGTGGTACGGCAACGTCATCGGCGTCAACAAGCTGACGCTCGAGATCCCGGCCGGCGTCACCGGACTTCTGGGCCCCAATGGCGCCGGCAAGAGCACGCTCTTGCAGTTGGCCACCGGGCAGCTCCGGCCCAGCCAGGGCACGGCCCGCGTGTTGGGGCAGGAGGCGTGGAACAATCCGCGCTTGAACCGGTTCACCGGCCTGTGCCCCGAGCAGGACCGATTCTATGAGTGGATGACGGGGTGGGATTTCGTCAACACGTGCGCACGCCTGAGCGGGCTCAGTCGCGCCGAAGCGCGGGAGGCGGCCGCCCAGACGATTGAATCGGTGGGCATGACCAGGCATCAGGGCCGGGCGATTCGCGGCTACTCGAAGGGCATGCGACAGCGGATCAAGATGGCTCAGTGCCTGGTGCACGACCCAGACGTCCTGTTTCTCGACGAGCCGTTCACCGGGACCGACCCGGTGGCCCGCCGCGACCTGATGGACATCGTCCTGCGGCTGGGCGCCGAGGGCAAAAGCGTGATCGTCTCCAGCCACGTGCTGCATGAGGTCCAGACGCTTACGCCGCGCATTGTGCTGCTGAACCACGGCCGGCTCGTGGCTGAAGGGCACGTCCGCGAGATTCGCGACCTGATCGACAAGCATCCGCATCACATCGTGCTGGTGTGCGACGAGTACCGGCAGCTCGCGGGCCGCCTGGTGCAGTGGCCGGACGTCGAAGGCGTTCGCGTGCTGGCGAGCGACCGCGCCTTGATGGTCGAGACGCGCTCGCCGGATGCGTTTTACGGGCGTTTGCCCGAGCTGTCGCTGAGCGACGGCCTGGCGATCCAGTCGGTCTACTCCGACGACGACAACCTGGAAGCCGTGTTCAAGTACCTGGTGAATAAATGACTAGCGCGGTTGCACCAGTCTCACAGTCCAGTCGTTCGTTCGGCGCCTCATACGTCAGCGGACTGGCCACGCTCTACGCGCTCTCGGTGCGGCAGCATCTGCACGGCAAGCGGTGGATGGTGATGGCCGCGCTGTTTTTGCTGCCGGTGGGCATGGCGATGCTCATTCGGCTCACGGCGTCGAACGAGCCGCCAAAACTGCTCGAGTTCATGCTGGGAATGATGCTGCTGCCGCAGTTGCTCTTGCCGCTGGTGGCGCTGCTGTACGCGTCGGGGATCATTGAGGACGAGCAGGAGGAGCAGACGATTACCTACCTGCTGGTGCGCCCGCTGCCGAAATGGGCGATTTACGTGGTGAAGCTGCTGGCGACGGTGACGACGACCGTCGTGCTGACGATCATCTTCACGACGCTGACGTTCGCCGCGGTTTACCTCGGGGCCGAGGCGCCGCCGGAAGGCTGGATCGTGCGGTTGGTGAAAACCGCGGGAATCCACTCGCTGGCCGTGACGGCCTACTGCTGCCTGTTCGGGCTGTTGAGCATGGTGACCAAACGGACGCTGGTGATCGGCGTGGTTTACATCGCGGTGATCGAGGGGTTGCTCGCCAACCTGCCGTTCGGCATCGGGCTGATCACGGTGATCTACTATGCGCGGCTGATCGCGTACCGCTCGCTCAGCTACGTGGTCACGATGCCCTACGGTCGCGAGGAGGATATGGCGGGGGAAGCGTGGCAGCTCAACCTGCGGGACGATCCGGACTTGCTGACGCATCCGGAGATGTCGACGTGTTTTCTCGTCCTCATGGTCGGCAGCGTCGTTGCCACGGCGCTCGCGGCGTGGTTGTGCTCGCAGCGGGAGTTTCATGTGAAGACGCCGGAGAAGGGGTAAGGGGTAGTTTACAAACCCGAAGCGTCAGCGAGGGAACGCGCCGGATTCCCTCGCTGACGCTTCGGGTTTGTCAACGAGCGAGATCCCTCGCTGACGCTTCGGGTTTGTTTTCGAGTTGGACACTTCGGTGCATCTCGAAATCGCGCCGTTGGACAGGACACCGGAGAGCGGTCGTCGCAACTGCTGACTTGGCAAGGAGTTTGGGGGAGGGCGCCCATCCGAAGGGTGTCCGTTTTGTCCACTTTCGTTCGTTTTGGTTGCGCACGCTGGTCAAGGGGTAGCGGCGCAAAGCGGCTGATCGCGGGCGTGATGCGGCAAGGCATGACGCGACGCGAGAAGACGACTTGTTGAATTTTCAAAGATCGGCGCGGCGGGGATGGATCTGCGGAGCCTGACAGGTCTGGCGCAGGACATCGGCTAAACCGCAAGCGATGTGGCATAGTCATTTGTATACATGATCGCGCGGCCGATTTCTATCATTTTTTTGGCGGACGGCACAACCGTGCCGTTTTTCACGCTGAGTAGGATTTCTAGGAGAGGTGCGGCGGCGTTTTTGGGCAAATTGCCACTGCGCTGGGCGCTGGCGCCGGCCGGTCGCTAGAATGGACGGCGGTTCCCTTGCCGCGCCCCGAACGCTTATGAGTGGGTGGCATGCGCGCTCGACTGGCACTTCTTGTCGTTCTGTCCGTCGCCGCTGTTCTTGCGATGGCGTCGCCTGGTTTTTCAGCTCGTGTGGACGAGTCGACGCCGCCGGTGCTGGCAGATCCGCCCGCGCTGACGGCGAGGGTTGATGAACTTCTGGCGGAGGAGTGGGGTCGCGCTGAGGTTGAGCCGGCCGCGAAAACCAGCGCCGGCGAATTCCTGCGACGCGCGTACCTCGATTTCACCGGCGTGATCCCGCGCACCTCCGAAGTGCGTGCGTTCCTGGCCGACGAGCGACCCGACAAGCGGGTGCGGCTGGTCGACGAGCTGCTCGCCTCGCCGCGGTACGCGACGCATATGGCCACGACGTGGCGCAATCGCATTTTGCCGCTGGGCGAGGACGTCGAGCGGACTCGCGAGGCGTTGGGGCTGCAGAAGTGGCTGCGAACGCGCTTTGCGGACAACTTGCGCTATGACCGGATCGTCAGCGGGCTGCTCTTGGCCAGCGGGGAAAACGAACTGGGGCCAGCGCTGTATTTTCAAGCCAACAACCTGGAACCGGAAAAGCTGGCCGGCAGCGCGGCCGAGTTGTTCATGGGCGTTGATCTGCACTGCGCCCAGTGCCACGACCACCCGTTCGACGATTGGACGCAGCGCGACTTCTGGGGACTGGCGGCGTTCTTCGCGCAGGTGAAGAGCGCCGATTCCGGCAGGATGGACCCGCGGCAGATGAGCTACCGCATCACCGACCTCGACCGCGGCGAGGTGACGCTGCCGGAGTCCGAGGAGGTCGTGCCGCCGCGCTTCCCGCGCGGCGACGCGGCGAGCGAGGACCAGTGGCAGTCGCGGCGGTCGCAGTTGGTCGTGTGGCTTACGTCGCGCGACAATCCGTTTTTCGCCCTCGCGACGGTCAATGCTGCGTGGGAGCATTTGTTCGGCGAGCCGCTGGTGGCGTCGATTCGACCGTTCGCCGGCGAACAGGACTCGCCGCGGCGACAGTTGCTCGACGAGCTGGCGGCGGGGTTTGTGCAGAGCAATTTCGACATTCGCGAGCTGTGGCGGACGCTTGCACTGAGCCGGGCGTACCAGCTTTCGAGCCGGCATCCCGACGCGACGGCGGCGCGGCCGGAGCTGTTCGCGCGGATGCTGCCCAAGCCGCTCACGGCGGAGCAGTTGTACGACAGCTTCCTACTGCTGGCGCCGTATCCGCAGGACGGCAGGGCGGGCGGACCCGACGCCGCGGCGCCGGCGCTGAGCCTCGATGAAGATCCGCGCCGCGTCCAGTTCGTACAGCGGATGCGCACGCCGCCCGGCGATCCGACGGAGTACCGCGCTGGCACATTGCAGGCGCTGATGCTGATGAACGGGCCGTTCACCGCGGCGGCGGCGGCGCCGGATGGGAGCAGCCTGCTGGGCGCGCTCGACGCACCGTATCTCGACAACGACGCGCGGATCGATGCGCTGTTCCTAGCGACGCTGGCCCGCGCGCCGGCGGACGAGGAACGGGCGATGTGCGTCGCCCAGCTCGATGCGTGCACCCGCGGCGGCGAACGGCGGGCGGCGCTGGGCGACATGCTGTGGGCGGTGCTCAATAGCACCGAGTTTGCGTTCAACCACTGAAGTGGGCAGTGGGCAGTAAGAAACAGTTCCCTAGCGATGTTGCGGTCGAATCATGTCACAGCTTTTCCAAGTTGATCGTCGCCAAGCGCTGTTCAGCATGGGCGCCGGCGCCCTGGGGACGACGTGTGCGCGGTGGCTGCCGGCCTTTGCCGCGGAAGTCGCCAACGACCCGCGGAGGACGCGGCATTGCATTCTGCTGTGGATGAGCGGCGGGCCGAGCCAGACCGACACGTTCGACATGAAGCCCGGCCACGCCCACGGCGGGGAGTTCAAGGACGTCGCCACGCGCGCCCCGGGACTGCGCTTCAGCGAGCATCTGCCGAAGCTTGCCGAGCACGCCGACCGGATCGCGGTCGTGCGCTCGCTCAGTACGAAGGAAGGTGATCACGCCCGCGGGACGCAACTGGTGCGCACCGGCCACCCGCCGATGGGCGACGTGGCCTACCCCTCGATCGCCTGCTCGCTGGCCAAGCAACTCGCGGACGAGTCGCACCCGCTGCCCAGCTACGTGAGCGTGGCGCCGCTGGTGGGGGTGAGCCCCGCGGCATTCGGCCCCGGGTTCCTCGGCGCCCGTTACGCGCCGGCCATCGTCGGTCGCGGCGGCGGCCCGTCCGGCGGCAATGGCCAGGGGTTTGTCGACCTCAGGCTCGAAGACGTCGAGCGGCCCGCTGGCGTCACCGAGATCCAGGCTGCCCGTCGCATGGAGCTGTGGACGGCGCTCGAGCGCCGGTTCCTCGACGGCCAAACCGCCGCCTCGTTCGAGGCCCACCACGCGCTCTACCGCAAGGCCGCCGACATGATGCGGCCCGAGGTGCGCGCGGCGTTCGACCTCTCCGGCGAGCCCGACGAGGTGCGCCGCAAGTACGGCCCGGGCACGTTCGGCCAAGGCTGCCTGCTCGCCCGCCGGCTCGTCGAGCAGGGCGTGCCCTTCGTCGAAGTCGCCCTCGGCGACGGCCTGGGGTGGGACACGCATGCCGACAATTTTACCCAGCTCAGGACGCTGTCCGCGGAGCTCGACGCCGGTTGGGCGGCGCTGATGTCCGAGCTGGCCGAGCGCGATCTGCTCGACTCGACGACGATTCTGTGGATTGGCGAGTTCGGCCGCACGCCGCAGATCAACGCGATGGCCGGCCGCGACCATTTCCCCAATGCCTGGTCCTGTGCCCTGGCCGGCGGCGGCATCGCCGGCGGGCAGGCCTACGGCCGCACGAGCGACGACGGCACGACGGTGGAAGAAAACCCCGTGGCCATCGGCGACGTGCTGGCCACGTTATCGACGGCGCTGGGCGTGCCGCCGGAGAGCGAGAACTACACGCCCGAAGAGCGGCCGATCAAGGTGGCCGAGGGTGTCGCGATCGAGCAAATCCTGGCATGAACGGCGCGGCGCGGCAGGTTGAGGCGGTAGGGCAGGGCGGCGCGTCGCGTGAATGGATCCGCCGCGCGATCGTCGCACTCTTCGTCGCGGGGGCGACCGTCGGATGCTCGTCGAGCGCGCCGCCGCCGCCGCCGGTGAAGCCGCAGGCTCCCCCAGCCGCCGCGCCGGCAAGCTCGCCGCCGGCCGGCACGGACGCGCCCGCCGCGGACGACAAGCTGGCGGAGGCCGCCGCGCCGGCGGGCGAGACGGCGGCCGTGCCCGAGACGGGCCAGGTCGCGGCGCAAGACGCCGTCGGGACCAACGAGGACGCCGCGACGGACAATCACTCCGTCGAAGACGCGGGTCTGCTGGAGCGGTTTGCTGTGCTTACGCCGGGCGGGCCGCTGATCGTCGACGTCTCGATCACGGTCGACGGGAAATCGCTCGCGGATGCGGCTGCCGCGGCTGCGGCTCGCGAGGACGCGGGCGGCGCTGCCGCGACGGAGGGAAGCGAAGGCGCAAGCGAGGGTGCACCTGATGAAGGCGACGGCGATACAAGCGACGGCGAGCGGGTCGCGCGCTTCTTTCGCATTCGGTCGAGCCGCTCGTATTCGCCAGATCCGCGGCGGACGTCGCTGTTGTGGCCGCTCTTGGACGCCGACGGCAACGGCCTGCTGGACGAGCGCGAGATCGCGGCGGCGGACCGGTTGTGGTCGCGCGACGCGGACGACGATCGGGTGATCCGGCCGGCCGAGGTCGCGTCGCTGCGCGAACAGCTCGACGGGTCGGCCGCGACGGCGATGGGGCGGCGCTCCGCGTCGGGCGCCGCGGCGTCGCGGCTGGCGGCGCTGCCCTTGGGGCCGGACTGCAATCTGGATCGGGTGGACTTTGTGTTTCAGGATCTGTACGCGCCGCAGCAGGATCTCTCGCCGGCGAGTTTTGCGGATCTTCCGAGCCTGTTTACGGCCCTCGACGCCAACGGCGACCAGTGGATCGAACGGGACGAGCTGGCGAAGGTGCAAACCGTGAGGCCGCACCTGCGACTGGCGGTGACTTTTGCGTCAACGAACGAGGATGATGCCGACCCAAAGGCGCCGAAGCGGGCCCAAGTGGAGGTACGCGAGGCGGCGGCCGAAGTACAACCACTGGACGGCGGCGCGGCGGACCGGGCGCTCTTCGCGCTCGGCGAGACGCGGGTGCTGATCTCGGCGCACGACATGTCGGAGGCGCCGAATCCGCGTCCGCAGCCGGCGCCGATGCAAGGCGCCGCGGCGCCGGTCGGCGTGCGGCTGATGGTTCACGACCGCGGCGACGCGATCTTCGAGGCGCTCGACGCCAACGCCGACGGCGTGCTGGGCGAGCGCGAGGTCGCCGGCGCGGCGGCGCTGCTGGCGGCGCGCGACGCGTCCGGCGATGGCCGGTTAACGGTCGACGAAACGCCGTATCAAATGATCGTCGCGTTTTTGTACGGCGAGGCCCCAGGCGGGCCGTCGTACTTCGCGCCGCCCGCGCCGCCGCGGCGGGCCGACGAGGCGCCGCCCGCGGCGTGGTTCGTGGCCGCCGATCTCAACGGCGACGGCGACGTCAGCCGCCGCGAGTTCCTGGGCGACGCCGCGACGTTCGCGAAGCTCGACGCCGATGGGGATGGCTACATCGACGCATCTGAAGGGGCGCCGGCCGACGCCGACTCACCGGCGCCGGCGGGCGGCCCCTAGGCAGGCGGCGCCGGCGAGCAGCGTCATCGCCAGCGTCGCTGGCTCGGGCACGGCGCCCGCCGCGCCGGCGGCGGGCAGGCCGGCGCCGACGTTCTGCTGCCAGACGAGGAAGTCGTTGCCGTCGGTGTCGCCGTCGCCGTCCGCGTCGCCGGCGGCGCCTGGGCCGTACGCGCCGCGCCAGACGGTCAGGTCGGCGCCGTCGACGTCGCCATCACCGTCGAAGTCGCCGGGGACGGCGGCACCGCCCAGGGACAGCGGATTCTCGAAGTCGACCCACGCGAAGTAGAAGTTCGAGTCGCGCAGCTCGAAGTCGTTGCCGAACAAGTCGTCCGAGCCGAAGATGGACAGCAGCTCGCGCGACTGGACGATGAAATTGCCGCTGCCGGCGTCGAACTCGTAGGACAGGAACGTGCGGTCGGGCAGGTCGTCGGCGCCCGGCATGCTGCTCGCGACCGAGAGCATGAGCATGCCGTCGTCTTCGGTCTTCTTGGTCGTGCCGTCGGCTTCGTAGATGGAAACGGCGTACTGCCCCGCGCTGTTGCGGGTCACGTCGAACCGCGCGTCGCCGGCGGAGGTGATCGACGAGCCACTCGTCCCCTGGATGTGGCCGCCGATGAGGTTCGTCGCCGTGTAGGGGACGTAGAGGAACTGGAACCCGTCGCCGAACTGGAGCGAAAAGCCCGTGGCGTCCGTGTCCTCGTCAAGCCGCACGGCCGCGGCCCAGCCACCGCCGGTGGGGAAGGCGGCGGCGATGCGGGTGTTGCTGTCGCCGCTGGAGGGCGCGACGAACAGCATGCCGTCGGCGGCCGAGTTGACGCCCGGCAGAGTAATCGTCGCGACGCCAGACGCCCACTGCACGCTCGAAGGCTGCAGATCCGGGGCGCCGCTGGCGAAGGTGGCCTCGCCGTCGATGGCGCCGTTCACCCAGGCGCCTTGCCACCCCTGCTCGTAGGGCAAATAGACGACGGCCGCATTGAACGACGCCTCGGTCAGGCCGAAGGCGTTGCCCGCCTGTCCCAACGTCAAGTCGGACGATCCGGGGCCGGAATTGGCGAACTCGCCATTGGCCATTTGAAAGGCCCAGCCCTGGCCGCCGCCGCTGGCGAAGTACGAGACGCCGAAGATCTCGCCGATCGGCGTGCCGCCGGAAACATACCCGTCGTCCACGCCATTGTGGCGCGTCGACGCGAAGAGGGCGCCGGTGACCGAGTTCGTTCGCCAGGCCAAGGTGGTCAGGTCGCGAGAGTCGGGGTTAATCGGGTCCGAGTTGCCGTTCATCGCCTGGAAATTGGTGACGAACGCGGGCTCCGGATAGGATAAGGGGTTTTCCGGAAACGCCGGGCCGATCGACAGGGCGATGTCGCCGCTGTTGTAGCGGGAGGAGGTCCAGTTGAGCGGGCCCGCGGCGGGGAACTCGACGCGGAGATCGTCCTCGCCGGGGCCGTCGAACTCGGCGCCCGACTGCGGGCGGATGTTCACGTTGGCGGCGGTCACCGTCGTCGGAAACGTTCCAGGGGCGTTGAATCCCTCGATCAGCCGTGCGCTGGGATCGCTGATCGGCGGGGCCTCGGCCCGCACGGTCGAAACAGAACAAGCTGCCGCCAACACGAACGCCAAACCGGCCTGGAACCTTCCCATGAGTTTGCCTCCTCAAGGATGCTGGACGGCCGCCGCGACGCCCTGCGCGGTCGCTCGCGCTGCCGTTAGAATCATCAGGTGTGCTCAAGTCGTGCTTCCGCTGGCCACAGCATGCCGCAGTCGTCGCCGGTTAGAAAGCCCCAGCGCCGGCTTTTTGCAACCAGCCAACCCATCCGCCAGGGGGGCGATTCCAAGCTTCGTTCACCGAACCTCAACCGCCCATGAACAAAGCCTTCGTCCGCGAGCCGGAGTTCGACGGCCGGGCCTACTGCCCGCGGTGCGGGTCGCTGGGCCTGCCGGTGGAGCACGGGCCGCTGGACCGCCACATCCGGCCGGAATCTCGCGATAAGCTCGGCGATACGGCCTGGTTCTGCAATTTTCCGCGGTGCGACGTCGCCTATTTCAACCTGTTCGAAGCGGTCGTGCTGCTGGCAGAGCTCCAGGCGCCGATTTATCCCTTCGACCTCGACGCCCCGATGTGCGCATGCTTTGGCCTGGGCTACGCGGACGTCGAAGCCGACGCTCGGGAGACGACGCCGCGGCGGCTGCGGGAACTGCTGGCCCGGTCGAAGTCGGCCGAAGCGCGGTGCGAACAGGTCGCCGCCGACGGGCGATGCTGCATGGGGGCCATGCAGGAGCTGTACATGCGGCTGCGAGCAGAAGCGTGACGAGGCCGCCCTGGGTACGACGTCAACGGTCGCGCAACTGAAAGCCACCGGCTCTGCCGGTGGACTCCGCGCGTGGAGGTCGTTTTCGAGTCAGTCCACCGGCAGAGCCGGTGGCTTTCATCGGATGCGCGTGCGAATGTCTCGGCGATTCAATAGCGGCAGCCCAGCTCCCAGGGGCGGGGGTAGATCACCGCGGGCAGGAAACGACCGTCCACCACCATCCACTCGTAGCCGGTGGTGTGCATCACGGCCACGCGGCGCGGGCCGTGCCATTCCCAGCGGCGGCCGGTTTCGAGGTCGAACACGCTGCCGATCGTCATTTGCTGCACCAGCTCCCAGCGGCCGTCTTCGGTGAGCCGCACGTAGGCCACGGCGCCGCGAATGTCCATCATCTTGGCGAGCTGGGGGGCGCGCTCGTTGAGCTCGTCGCGCAGCTCCTCTCTGGTGGCGCGGAGGTCGAGCAGCGCGGCCCGCTGGACGCTGCCCGGGGCCATGGCGAACTCGAAGCCGCCGCCTTCGCCGGCCAGGCTCCACACGCGGCGGCCCATGACGGGGTGGTAGCGGTTGTAGATGTAACCGGGCTTGATCTCCTCGGCCGGTATGGCGACGAGCTGGTCGGTGAGGGGGTCGAAGCGGTAGACGGTGGTCGTGTCGACGGGCGGCGCGGCGTCTTGCGCGTAGGACGCTCCGCCGAAACCGCATCCCAGGGCCGCGGCGGCAAAGATTGCCGCGCTCATCGTCCGCAACATGAAACGTCTCCTACGCCGAACGAACCGGTGCGACTCGTCGCTCGACGTTACAGGTTTGCGCAAGTGCATACCGCGACAAAGCCGGCGAGCCCCAATCGCTAGCCGTGTTCCTCCGGTCCCCTCCCCTTTAAAGGGGAGGAGACCGGAGGATCGTCCGCGCTGCGCGGACGGAGTCGCTGCGCCGGCAGATGCGTCATCCTGGTTATCGGAGGTCCGCATGGCGCCGCCCCGCATTTTCGCTGGACAGTGCGGTCGTAGGCGTGGCGCGCGTCGCAGCGGCGGCGGCGCGTTTTGGGGAGGGCCCGCGAAAGACGCGAAAGGGCGCGAAAACGGAGGGGGAGAAAAGGGGAAAGGGAGGGGAGGCGCCGCGATGGGAAGCTCACAACCTCGCAGCGGGGGCGGGCTTTAGAAACAGATTCTGCTTGTGAATCATTCCCTTCCTTCCTTTCCTTCTTTCGCGTCCTTTCGCGTGTTTCGCGGGACTATTGATCCCTGTGCAGCCAATGAACCCGTCGCGCCTGGGCTATCGGCTGTCAGCTATCGGCCAGAAGAGGGGCATAGGCAGCGCAGGGCTCAATAAATCGGACCCGGGAAGCGGCGCGCCGCGTCGTCGGCCATCGGCGCCTAAGCATCCATGCCGCCCGATCGGCGACATGGACGCCCGCCGGCCAAAGCAAGAAGCCGCGCCGCTTCCTGCCCCAGAAGCGGCGCGGCCATCACGTTGTCGTCGATTGACGCGATTTCAGGAACGCGACCTACTTGGTCGAAAAGTCGACGGAATTGCCGTCGGCCCGGCTCCCCAGGTCGCGGTGGGCGATCCAGTCGATGTCGTAGTTGACCGTGTGAATGCTGCCGTCGCAGAAGGCCATGTTCAGACCGCCCGAATGGGGCGAACCAAATGCCGTGTGCCCCTGGCCGCCGTGGGACGCGGGGTAGGCGGGCGCATCCTGCAGCGGCGTCAATTGCGTGAGATTCGGATACGTCCCCTGGGCGGTCCTACGGAAGTTGTCGTTATTGAAGCCGGTGCACCAAGTCTCGTTATCGCCAGCGTCGTCGCCCGTTTCGTAATTGATCGAGGTCAGCGCTTTTTCGCCGACCATATACGTATTCGACGTACCGTCAGGCACGTGTTCCAGCGCCACCTTGCTGCGTTGCATGGAGATGCCATTCAGAACGGCGTCGGGATCCGGCAGGTCAACCGTCGACCAGCGATGCGTAGGAGCGGCTTCGTATGTGGCAGGGCCCTGGCCATATTCGACGTAAACCGATCCCGCGTTCGCGGCGTAGTCATTGCGACCCGTCAGGCGAGACTCTGGCAGATTGGTATTGAAAAGCCCCGGGCCTTTGTAGGGAAATGTTCGTCCCCCGGGTCGGCGCGAGGGGCACGTCGTAAAATCGAGCGGTGATTCGAGCAGCTTTTGGCTGCCTGTTCGCTGATCGCGAGTCAGCACGTTGGGCTGGCCATCCTTGCCGAGAGCATGCAACTGCTGCTGCTCCAGATACGGCAGCAAGTTGTAGGCCCATCCGCCTGGCTGGTCCACGCCAAACCCGCGGTCGGGGTCGCCGACCCAGAACCAGCCCCAGCCGCCGGTGGGGAAATGCTTCTGGGTGTCGTGGTGGTTGAGGAAGCCCAGAGCCATCTGCTTGAGATTGTTCTTGCACTGGGCGCGGCGGGCCGCCTCGCGCGCCGCCTGCATCGCC
>CAYSFP010000015.1:18706-55088 GCA_964430075.1 uncultured Planctomycetaceae bacterium
GTGATCGTTGCTCTTGCCCGGCCGGTCGCCGATGGTGTGCTTGCTTGTATCGCCGGGGATGATGTTCCAACGCCCGTGAGGGAAATGGCCCTTGGTGCTTTCGTGGTTCAGCAGGGCCAGCCCCATCTGCTTGAGATTGTTCATGCACTGAGCGCGCCGGGCCGCCTCGCGGGCGGCCTGGATCGCGGGCAAGAGCAGGGCGACCAGCACGCCGATGATGGCAATGACGACCAATAACTCGACCAGCGTGAAACCACTTCGGGGCCGAGCGACGCGACGCTTCATGTTCTCCACTCCATTTCCTACGGAATGCGCGAGCCCCCATCAGAGTTGAGGCTCGCGCCGTGAACCTTCTCAGCCGCCGCGGCGACGCCGGGCGGCGCTCAGCGCGGCAGCAAGTCCCAGCGCTCCGAGCGTCAGGCCCGACGGCTCGGGCACGCCCAGGTTGGCGACGACGGACGCCGGCACGATGTTGCGCCAAATGCGGTAGTCCGCCAGATCGACGCGGCTGTCGGCGTTGAGATCGCCCTCGGTGCGCAAGGCGCCGGTGGCCTTGAAAAAATTGGCCTTGATGATGTTGAAGTCGGCGATGTTCGTCATGCCGTCCTCGTTCACATCGCCCGGTCCGGGGGCGATCGGCACGCCGCCGATGATCTGAATCGCGTTGATCGGCGCCCGGAAACCGTTGGGGGTCGTCAGCGTCGCGTCGCCGGTGAGGGTGAACGACGTGCCGGTGAGACCGCGGAACCGCAGGTACGTGCCGTCAACCGAGTTGTCGGGATCGACGCCTGGGTCTTCGACGAATTCGGTCGGCCCCGCCATCGTGCTGCCATATTTCAGGATCGTGTTGTTGCCGTCGTTGAGCGTGTAGCCGCCGCCGCGGTTGTCGCCCGAGTCGCTGACGAAGTATACGTACACGTCGTAGGCGGGGCTGCGAAACGCCGCGTCGATGTTGTTGACCGTCACGCTCGACATATTGCCCTCCCCGGTGGCGTTGTTCGAATCCAGGTAGCCGTTGAGGAGATTGCGGTTGGGCCCTTCGGGAAACATGTTGTTCGCGCCCGAACGCCACGTGTTGGGCCCGGAATAGGTGACCGTCGCGCCGCTGGAGACGCCCGTGCCGTTGTTATCGTACAACAGGCCGCCGACGTCCGTGCCGAAGTTGGTGAACAGGTTATTCCAGTTGGCGGCGGGCACGACGCCGGCCACGTCCGCCGGATTCATCGTGCTGGTGCCGTCGGCGGGATCGTCGGCCGCGAACTTCAGCCCCAGGCTCTGCGCCGACGCCGGCGTGGAGCCCATCCCAATGGCGAGAGCGAGGGCGAGAACCCACAGAAGATGCTGCTTTTTCATGGCTCGTATGGCAAGGTCGATGTTGAAAGGTTTGCGTAGGCACGAAGGGCAGGCAGTGAACGCCAACTAGGCGCGGCGCCGGCGCGCTCGCCCGACGGCGAGCAGCGCGGCGGAGAGCCCGAGAACGGCCGTGGACGGCTCGGGCACGCCGATCGAGGCCAGGACGGCCGGCGGGGCGAAGTGCGTCCACCGCCGGAAGTCGTTCAGGTCCACCTTGGCGTCGCCATTGAGGTCGCCCAGGGTGTACTGCGGAACGGCCTTCTCGAGGTTGTCGCGAATGATGTTATAGTCGGCGATGTTCACCGTGCCGTCGTTGTTCGCGTCGCCCGGACTGCCCTGGCCGCCGACGATTTGAATGCCGTTGATCGGGGCGCGAAAGCCGTTGGGCGTCGTGAGCGTCGTGTTGGTGGTGATCGTAAAGGACGAGCCGTTCAGGCGGCGGAACCGCAGGTACGTGCCATCGACCGAGTTGTCGATGTCCAGGCCCGGATCCTCGACGAACTCGAACGGCGTGGCCATGGTGCTGCCGTATCGGAGCTGCGGGCCGGTGCCGTCGTCGATCGTGTAGCCGCCGCCGCGATTTTCGGCCGAGTCGCTGGCGAAGTAGACGTAGACGTCGTAGGAGGAATTGCGGAGCGCGGCGTCGATGTTATTGACCGTAAGGGTGATGCCGCCCGCGGCGGTGTCGAGCGTATCGAGATACCCCGACATCAGTGCGGAGTCGGGAAACAGAAACGAGTTATTCAGCCCCGATCGCCAGGTGTTGTTGCTGTTCCAGGTAACGGTCGCGGTGCTCGCCACGGGATTGCCGTTGTTGTTGAGCACGAGCGATCCCACGTTGGCGCCGACGTTGGTCGTGAGATTGTTCCAGTTCGCCGCGGGTACGACGCCCGCGACGTCAGTAGCATTGAGGCTGCTGGTCACGTCGTCGGGGTCGGTGGCCGCGAAATTCAAGTTGAGCGTGGGGTTGTTTTGCGCCGAGGCAATGGCCGGCGCGAAGCCAACCAAAGCGACCGCTGTCATCACCAAGCGCTGCGTGTTCATTCTCATGGCGTAAGTCATCCGCTTCATCTCTCTCTCTCCGAGAGGTTTGGTCGTAGGTCAGTTGATGTGTTTGGGCGTCGTGTCGTTTGATGGATGGAATCGCCAATGGCGAAGTGCTTGCCGGCTACCCCGCGCGTCCGGCGCGACCGCGGCGGCGCGCGATCATGCCGGCCAGCGCCAACCCGGTCAGGGCCAGCGAGTTCGGCTCGGGCACGGCGCCCGTTGCGGCCGCGGCGCCCCCGGCGCCGTAGTTGGCTCGCCAGTCGGCCAAATCGGAGGAGCTGAGCGGATTGGGCGATTGCCCCCGCTGCCAGGCGAGGAAATCGTTGCCGTCCACCCGGCCGTTGCCGTCGAAGTCGCCGCCGGCGCCGCCCCCGCCCGAGGTGAAGACGACCGTACCGGCGCGGAAGGTGTTTTCATCGCCCAGAATGAATTTCATGCTTAAGCCATTCTTGGCGTCATCGGTGGCGAAGTTGCCGATGTTGCCCAGGGTGATCGACTGGCCGGCGGCGATCGCCATCGGAGCCACGGGGTTGGTTTCCGACAGCGCGCCGGTGGTGGCCGGCGACTCCTGCCAGTTGGGGAATGTTCCAGGCCGATCCGCCAGGCTGGTCCAGCCGCCGGCCGACAGAGCGCCGGTGGACGACAGAATCGAGTAGCCGTCGATTTCCAACGCGAGGTTGGTATCGTTCTTGAGCGAAGCCTGACCGCTGGTCGCGTCGATCGAGAGAATGACGTTGTTGTAGTACTTCGAGCCGATGTACTCGATCTGGCCCTGCACGATCTGGCCGCCGAAGGCGTGGTAGTTGAAGACGAGGTCTTCGCCGTCGACGCCGAGGCCGCGGTTGGCGGTGACCGCCGTCTCGCTGAAGCCCGTGCCCAGCGAGACGTTGGTGCCGGCGGCCGAGACGTCGAACGTGCCGGTCGGCTTGAACTCGGCCAGGCCGGTGGCGGAGTTCATCGCGGCCTTTTCCCAACCGGCGTTGCCGGCGGGCGCGCCCGAAATGCCCTTGTAGCTGGCAAGCAGCCCGCCGGTGGCGGAGGTGATCGAGTAGCCGTCGAGCTGCGTGACCGCGGCGCCTTGGGGATTGCGAATCGACATTTCGCCGGTATCGCGATTCACCTGCAAGACGAGAAAGTTTTCCAGGGCGAGCTGGAGAAGTTGGCCGTTGACGCCGCCGGCGGTGCGCCGCAGCCGATAGCCCGAGCCGACGGGCGGGGTCGCCACGCCGGTGACGTTCACGAAGCTGCCCGGCGTGTTGTTGAAGTTGCCGCTGATGCCAATGGCGTCGATGAGATCCCAGGTGTTGCCGAGCACCGGAGTCACGCCGCTGATATCCACCTGGAGCTGGCCGCCGAGGGTGACGGCGCCCGAGGTCTTGAGCTTCGAGTGGGTGGCGGCGGTGATCTCCTCGATCAGCACGCCGTTGCCCTGAAAGTTGATGGCGCCCGTGCCGGTGAAGTTGACGTTGGGACCATTGATGCGCAAGCGGCGGCCGACGGTGGTGGCGCCGTTGACGTTGATCACCGAATTGCCGGTGAGATTGGCCTGGCTGGCGGGCTGGCCGCCGATGTTCAGCGCCGCGACCGTCACCGAGGCGGTGCCGTTGACGTTCAGCGTGCCGGTACCGGCGACGCCGACGGTGATGCTGCCGTTGGTGGAAGGGCTGGTGACGGCGGTAAAGACGCCGCCGCTGTTGATCGTGAGCGTGCCGGAATCCGTGGCCGCCTGGCCGAGGATGGCGGCGCCGGTGGTTTCGGAAATGGCTGTGTTCAGGGTGGCCGTGCCGCCGTTGTTGATGATGCCTTGCTCTTCAAAGCTGGCGGCCGGCACGTTGCCGCTGGGCGCGCCGCCAGGGGTGGCCGACCAATTATTCCCGACGTTCCAGTCGGCCGATCCGGCCGGCAGCCAAAAGATGTCGAAGGCACGAGCCGCCGGCGCAAAGGCCGCGGCTGTGCCCAGGACGATCGCCGTAATCCCTGCTAACAAAGATTTCGATAACGCCATGGTGCATCCCCGAAAATGTTGCTGTGCTCTCGATTTTCGCCGCGCCGACTCGGCCTGGGCGTTCGGATATCGACCCTTGCGCGGCTGCCTAGCTTCGATCTCAAAAAAATGGATTGACTTGTGCGTGACCTGGCGTCGCCGATCCTGGAGGACTGAGTGCGGACGCCAGCAGAGGCCAGTTACCAGAAAACGACGCCCTTTTCCTGCAATCGACGGCGACGCGAGCTCGCCCTATTGGGGTGGATGGCTGCAAAGGACCGCAGCCTCAAGCGCGCATTTCGCGCCTCAAAACGTTAACACATTAGCAATTGCGCCGATTCAACGGAAAAGTGCGTCGTGAAGAGCCGCCTGCCGCCGAGCGACGGAGGCAAAGCGTCTGCACTAGTATCTCCAGGGACGGAGCATTGGTGACGCTCTTTTTTTAGATTTCTTCACGCGATCGCCGAGCGTCCCCTGCATGGCTGGCGGCGTCCATTGATCCCTGCGCAACAAATGGGCCTCGGGGGGGGGCTATCGGCTGTCGGCTCTCGGCTGTCGGCCAGGCGTAGAACACGCGTGCTTTCTGGCCGACAGCCGATGGCCGAGAGCCGTGCTGGCAGGGGGGGCATTAACTACGCAGACCTCAGTAACTCGGGCGTGCGAAGGGCCGCCCCGTCTCGCAGGCATGCGTCTCGCCGGCAGGGGAGCCCGTCCGCCGTACGCAGCTTGGCATTTTTCGACACGAAACCAATGCGCCGCGGAGACTTATTGAAGTCTGTGCCGTCTAATGATCCGTTGACTGCATGGCTGTCGGCTATCAGTTGTCGGCCAGAACGTGGGCCGTCGTCTTCGTCTGGCCGAGAGCCGAGAGCCAGCCCGGCTCACTAGCTGCGCAGTGATCAATAGGTACGGATCAATACGGTTCGCTGCGGGACCAAAGCCAAGCGGGCGCCCCGGCGTCCGTTTCCGTGCGCGGCCGAGGGACGCACGCGCTCGCACGCGGTCGAGCGAGTTGGAGATCGGACGAGTCGTGGACCACACCAGTGGACGAGCGGCCCATGAGTGAAGGAGGCGCCCAGGACCTTGACGCCTATGTCCAGCAGCTCACGGCGTGTCAGAGCCGCTTGCGCGGATACATCTTGGCGTCGCTGGGCAATTACGCCGACACGGCCGATGTGCTGCAGCGCACCAACTTGGTTCTTTGGAAGAAAGCGGAGGAATTCCGCAGCGGCGCCGACTTTCTTCCTTGGGCGTTAACAATCGCGCGGTACGAAATCCTGTCGTTCTTGCGAGACAGCCAACGGGACAGACATGTTTATTCCACAGACGTGGCAACGCTGATGCTCGACGCCGCGACGGCCGAGGCGAGCGACCAGGACGAACGGCAACTGGCCTTGCGAAAATGTCTGGAGAAGGTGCCGCGTCACAGTCGCGAGCTGCTGTGGCAGCGGTATGGCGCGGAGAAATCGATCCGGCAAATCGCCGCCGAGTCGCAGCGCAGCGAGGATTCGATCAAGAGCCTGTTCCTGCGGCTGCGGAAGTCGCTCGAGCGGTGCGTCGAGGCAGGCATGAAGTGGAATGCGAAGTAGCAGGGCTGGAGCCTGTTTCCTAACTCCTCTCCCCTGAGGGGAGAGGTTGGGTGAGGGGCGAATCGGTTGAGCAAATTCAGTCCCTCCCCTAGCCCCTCCCTTCGAGGGAGGGGGGATTTGGGCACAGAGAAGTGGGCAACACGTGGCGTTAGGGTAGGTAAGCATGTCATCAGCCGATGACGACGTTCGGAAGCTCCTCCTGGGTGCGCTCGATGGCGACGCGACGGACGAGCAACTCGCCAGCCTCAATACGATGCTGCGCGACAGTGCGGAGCTGCGCCAATCGGCAGCCCGGTTCTTGTCCGATGACTCGATTCTGACCGAGGAAATCGGCACGCTGGAAGAAGCGCTCGCCTTTCTGCGGCAGTCGGCGGATGTTTCTGGGCGGAGTTCGGGGCCGACGCGCGACGAGCGGCTCGCCGTGCCAATGCGTCACGAGTGGCGCGAGGCGGCGTCGGAGCCGCTGGCGCCGCGTTCTCGGTTGGGCCGCGCGCTGCACGGAGCGGCCGATTACGTGAACGCCCATGGCCTGTTTGTGGCCGCGGCCGCCGTGTTGTGCCTGGCGGCTTTTGCGTGGCACTACGCTACGATGATGACCAAGTTCGACCGGCTGTACGAGCTCGCTGCGGCGACCGACCCGGAGGAAGTTCGGCGGATGCGCCGGGAGGGGCGGCCCATGACCTCCTCGCCAAGTACCGCCCCGGTGGCGCGGGTGACCGGTCTCTCGAATTGCGTCTGGCCGGACGGGGACGCGGGGCTGAAGTTTGGCGATCCCTTGACGCCGGGGCAGCGATTGAAGCTCTCCAGCGGCGTCCTGCAGCTCACCTACGAGACGGGCGCCAAGGTGACGGTCGAGGGTCCGGTGGACATGGTGATGACCACGCCCATCGAGGCCCGCCTGGCGGAGGGCAAGATCGCCGCGGCGGTGCCGCGGTTTGCCCGCGGGTACACGATCGTCACGCCCACGGCCGAGGTGGTCGACCTGGGCACGGAGTTTGGCGTGTCGGTCGACGACGTGGGGGCATCGGAGGTCCACGTGTTCGACGGCGACGTGGTCACGCGATCGATTGGCGGCAGTGCGGGGGCGAGCGACCTGATTCACGCCCGCGAGGACGAGGCGGTTCAATTCGCGTCGATCGAGAGCGGGCCACGGCGGATTTCGGTCGATCCCACCAAGTTCGTCCGGCGGCTGACGCCGGATTTGCCGGCCCACAAGCTGCCCCCGATTCCGGTGACCGACGATCTGGCCCTGTGGCTGGCAGCCGACCTGATGCCCGCGATGAAGGAGGGGGCGCCGGTTTCGGCCTGGCCGGACGTGCTGATTGGCGACAATCGCTTCCCGGACGATGCCTGGCAATTCGACGAACGGCTGTGCCCCGCGTGGATTCGCGACGGCGAAGGCCGGCCGACGCTGCGGTTCGACGGTTGGAAGACCTATCTGGCCACCAGCCCGATGGAAACGGGGGATGCTCAAACCGCGTTTGTGGTGTTCGCCCCCAACCCGGCCAGTTTCGCCAGTTCGTCCCACGGCGGTATGCTGCTGAAATACGGGCTGAACTCCCCCTCGTTGGAATTATCGCTGATGACCGACCACGCCCCGCGGGGGCTGGTTTGGGCGGCCGATCAGGTTGGATCGACCTCGAATGTTGGTATGATCAAGGGGAAGGCCGTCCCGCCGCTCGTGCCCTGTGCCGTGGCGTATTCGTACAACGTCGCGGGCAACCAGGCGGAACTGGTGGTGGACGGCGTCAGCCAAGGCGTCACGACGGCGCCGCGAAAGATCGAGCAGCACGCCAAGAAGTACATCGGCAGCCACGCCCAGCCGTGGTATGAGGCGTACTACCTGGGCAACATATACGAAGTGATCGTGTACGATGCGGCGCTGGACGACGCCGATCGGGCGCGCGTATTTCAGTACTTATCGGATCGATACGGCATCAAGCTCGGCAGATAGGACGCCGGGCCGAGGGCCGTGAACCCGCGGTCGCGGCTCCCCTGGGGCATGACGAAAGTTGCCGGCGGCGCACTTGTGATGCGCAATGTCGACGCACTTCGTCGAGGGGCGCGCTCGCCGGCGAGGGTAACCTCCTTTTCCGTGGCGCCATGAATTGCCCACCGGCCATGTCGGCTCCTGCGCGGCGACGAGCGTCGGGCGTGATTGTTCGCAGACGGCAAGCCATAGCGTGTGCCACTGGCGTGCCGCCAGTGAGAAGTGGGTACTCGTCCGGCAACCCAGCCCTGGCGGCACGCCAGTGGCACACAAGTCGGAGCAAGGCGGTTGACTGGGCTTGCTCTCGTTTTCAGCCGCGTGCTGGTTTTACGTTGGTCGAGCTGCTGCTGGTGATCGCCATCATCGGCATGCTCGTGGCGCTGCTGTTGCCGGCGATGCAGGCGGCGCGCGAGGCGGCCCGCCGAGCCCAGTGCAAGAACAACTTGAAGCAGCTCGCCCTGGCGGCCATCACGCACCACGATGGGCAGGGGCACTACCCCACCGGCGGCTGGGGCTGGTTCTGGCTGGGCGACGCCGACCGCGGCTTCGGCAAGGATCAGCCAGGCGGCTGGATGTACAACCTGCTGCCGTACTGCGAGCAGGACGATCTCTACAAGCTGGCGTCCGACGGCGACCCTTACGTGCTCACCCGCGATCAGCGCGTCGGCGCCTCGCACATCGTCGAGTCGCCGCTGACGATCCTCAACTGCCCTGCTCGGCGGGCCAATCGACCTTATCCGCTCACGGCCCACGCGGGCGGCGCCGAGGGGTTCTTCAACTCCAACATGCCGATGGTCGCCGGTCGCAGCGACTATGCGATCAACTCGGGCCACGCGTACAACGAGTGGCACTTCGACCCGCTGGGCAAAGGCCCGCGCAGCTACGCCGACGCGGAGCTGTGGACGGCCAATCGCATCTGGGGCAGCGAGCAGTCGCGGTTTCTGCAGTTCGCCAATGGCGAGGAGACGATGACCGGCGTCTCCTACGAACGGAGCAAGGTGACGATCCGGCAGGTGACCGACGGGCTGACCAATACGTATCTCGTCGGCGAGCGGTACATCCCCGACAGCGACTACGAGACGGGCCTCAACATGGGCGACAACGAGACCTGGTGCACCGGTTTCAACAACGACAATTACCGCAGCACCGGTTGGGTGGTGGGCAACCAGTTCGTGCCGGCCACGCCGCTGCACGACTCGGCGCGCGTGCAGGGCGAGGTGACGCTGGGCCGGTTCGGCTCGGCCCATCCGGACGCGTGGAGCGCGTCCTTCTGCGATGGCAGCGTACGGACCGTGGCGTATACGATCGACTGGCGCGTGCACCGCGATTTGGGGAATCGCGGGGACGGGAACGTCGATATTACGGGGGAGCTGCCGTAGGCGCCGTGTCCCCGCGCGTGCCATTGCTGGACAAGCCCGCAGTGGCTCCCGGCGACGTTGCCATCAGTCGAGGATGGCCGCCTCGTCGAACACCGCGTGCTCGATGACCGTCCGCTCATGCGACGTGTAGACGACGTGGATTTTGCCGTCTTGCGTCTGGATCGCTGACGGATAGGCCGCCGTGTCTCCGGGCTTGTTCACAATGTCGCGGCGGTGGGGATAGGTGCGGTCGTTGTCGGTCGAAATGGCGACGGTCAGGGGCATTCGCTCGCCCAGATTGTTGTCGTTGTAGACGAGGAGCAAATGCCCGTTTTGGAGCTTGATGAAATCAGCCGCCGAGTTGGGGTTGGGAATCTCGGTTTCCCGTCCGGGACTCCAGGTGCGACCGCCGTCGCGCGACTCCGAACGGTAGAGCACTCCCTCGGGCAAGGGTCCAAAGCGGCCGCCGCGGCGCATGTAGGCCACCAGGTAATGGTCGTCGATTTGCACGGGCGAAGCCTGTAAATTGCCGAGCTTCGAAAAGATGCGATTGGTTTCCGTCCAGGAGTGGTCTTTCGGGCTATAGCGCATGAAGTAGCTGCACGTGTCGGCGGACGTGCCTTCGCGGTCCTCGCCGGTTTCGTGATAGAGCGGCAGCAGGTAGTCGCCGTCGTTGAGCAAGATCGGCGCGCTGCGGCACATCGTGCCCCGTTCGAACGACAAGAGATAAGGGTCGGACCAGGTGTGGGCGCCGTCCCGCGAGATTTTGAAGTTGACGCGCGCGTCGGACCAGGTGGGGCCGTAGTTGGTGACGTAGAACAGCCAGACGACGCCGTCGGGGGCCTGCCACGCCGCCCCGTTCCCTTCGGATCGAAACGGCGTGTCCGCGATGACTGCCGGAGCCGACCAGGCTGTCGCCCCCTTTTCTTTCCGCATGCCGTAGACGGCAGTGTCCCCCTCATATTCCCCTTCGCCGCCGTAGTAGACGACGTATAGGTCTCCATTGGCCAGCTCGCAGATCGTTGCCGGATGTTTGTAGGGACCAGGGATTTCGGGCCCGGCGACGCGCTCGATGACGACGTCATCTTGCGCGGGAACGGGTGCGACGGCGAAGGTGAAGGAGAACAGCACAGCCGCGCGAGTGATGAAAAACTGCGGACGGAATTTCTGGTATGATGACATGGGTTCACGCGAGCTCGGGTGTGCTCGCCTCTGTGGGAGATTGCGCGACAGGCGTCGCATCGAGGCGTCCTTCTCACACTTCAATCTCGAAGCCGCGTCGAGGCTCGCGGGCGATGAAATTTTGGGCCTCCGCGTCGTCAATGATCCGCTCGGCCGCGGGATCCCAGCGAAGCGTGCGGCCCAGTCGTACTGCAATGGCCGCCAAGTGGCAGGTCGTCAGCGCTCGATGATGGCTGAAGACGTCCGAGATCGGCTCCTTGCGAGAGACGGCGGCCTCGAAGAAGTTGCGGAAGTGATCGACCAGCGGGCGGTTCTTGTACACCGCTTCGAGCGCACCCTCGGGCAGCGGCCGCGTGGCGAGCTCGTCCACCGGTTTGCCGGCGAGCCGGCCGCGATTGACGAAGAGGCGGCCCTCGGTTCCTTCCAGCAGAATGCCATTGTCGCCGTCGTCGCGGATTTCCAGCTCCTGGCCGTCGGCGTACTTGGCGGTGATGACGAACTCGGCGGCTGTGTTGTAGCGGGAGTCGTCGGTCGGGTATCCCTTGGCGAAGGGCACGGGGTGAACTGCCTTTACGGGCTCGATCGACACGGGGCCGGTCTCGGTTTTGTCCAGGGCCCACGCGGCGATGTCGACGTGATGGGCGCCCCAGTCGGTCAGTTTGCCGCCGGAGTACTCGTACCACCAGCGGAACTCGTAGTGGCACCGCGACCAGCTTTGCGTCTCGCCGTTGTCGCCGGCCAGATAACGGAACGCGGCCAGCGGCGCGGGGCCCGACCAGAGATTCCAATCGAGCGACCGCGGCGGGTCGACCTGGGGGAGCTGCGGGCTTGTAGGGCCGCCGCCGATGCTGCACGTGGCTTTGCGAAGCTCGCCGATGCGGCCGTCGCGAACCAGCGCGATCGCGGTGATAAACGCCTCGTCGCTGCGCTGTTGTGTGCCGACCTGTACGATGCGGCCGGTTGCACGGCACACGTCGCACATCTGCCGACCCTCGGCGATGGTGAGCGTCATCGGCTTTTCGCAGTACACGTCCTTGCCGGCCCGCATCGCCTCGATGGCGATCTTGGCGTGCCAATGGTCGGGCGTGGAGATGTGAACAATGTCGACGCTGGGATCGTCGATGATCGCGCGATAGTCGGCGACGGCCTGGGGCGCTGCGCTGGTCCACTGGCGGACGATGTCCGCGGCGCGGGCGAGGCGCTCGGCGTCGGCGTCGCACACGGCGACGTAGTCGCCGTAAGCGCGCGCCTCGGGCGCGGAACCGTAATCGCTTTCGAGGCCGGTCGCTCGTTGATACCACCGGCTGCCGGTTCCGACGGCGGCGATGCGGGGACGGTCGTTGGCGCTCGCGAAGCCGTGGGCCCGCGGCAAGCGGCGCGTGACGACGTTGGCGCCGGCGAGAGCCAGCGAGCTTTGGAGCAAACGACGACGAGTTAGCTTTCGAGACATGGCGAAAACGAGGCGGTGGTTCGACAGCGGTTCCCCTGGTTTCCAGCCCAGTCTACAGTGCACCCATTGCCGGACAAGCGACTTCTCCCATTCTGGCGCCCGCCTCGCCGCTCGCTGAACAGAGTTCCGAAATCGAAATGGACAACCCGTTATGAATGATTGCAGCACTCGACGCCCCGGCGGTCGATCGATCAGCGTGGCCGTGATTCTTGCACTGAGCGTCGTTGGTTTCGGCGGCATTTCGCCGTCGGGGACCGACGAGAAGGCGGCGGCTCAGACGGGGGCGGAAGAGAGTGCATCCTCGGAACAGAACGACGCCATCCGCGCCGCGATCGAGGGCGTCATCCGCGAGCAGGAGGCGGCGTGGAACCGCGGCGACGTCGAGGCGTTCGTCGAGCACTACTGGAAGAGCGACGACCTGACGTTCAGCTCCGGCGGCAAGACGACGCGCGGCTGGGCCGAGACATTGCAGGGTTATCGCGAGCGCTATCCCACGCCGGAGAAAATGGGGCGCGTGGCGTTCAGCCGCTTGGAGATCACGCCGCTGGGCAACGCCGCCGCGCTGGTGCTGGGCGAGTGGCGGTTGGAGCGGGAAAGCGAACCCGTGGGCGGGAATTTTACGCTGGTGTTCCGGAAGTTCAACGGGCGGTGGGTGATCGTTCACGACCACACGTCGCGGCTGGCGGAGTGAACGGAGACCGCGGCCGCGTGGAAAGAGCGACGCCGTCGAGAGTTCACGCTCGCGCAACCGGACGTCGTGCAAGTTCAAATCTTGTCGCCCCGACTGACCCGGGTAAGGCTGAACGCCTTCTCCCGGGCCTTAATCCATTCTCTCGTAATGAGTTGCACGAAATTCCTGCAATGGCAACTGTTGGCAGGATTTGAACAGGAGAACTGCATAGTCGATTTCCTCGAACCGTGAGCGAGTCGGTTTCGTAGAGGAGGGCCGCAGGGGGGGCTCTTTTCGTGTGGAAAGAGGCGTGCGAGGACGTTGTTGGAGGCATTCAGCCGGCGGGAGGATCCGCGCAAGGCGCGGGGAGTGCGGCATCCGTTCGCGGGAATGGTCGTGCTGGCGCTGCTGGGGATGCTGGCGCGGATTCGGGAGATGGAGGTCTTGGTCCGCTGGGCGACGGCGAATTGGGACCGGCTGCGGGAACCGCTGGGGTTCGACCGGGACGAACCTCCCTGTGCAACGACGTTCAGCCGGACGCTCGCCAAGTGCCGGGTGGCGGATTTTCAAGCGGCTTTAACCGCCTGGCTGCAGCGACGGATCGCCGAGAAAACGACCCGCGGCGCGGTGGCCGTCGAGGGCAAGACGGCCAAGGGAGCGCTCGACGACGACGGCGATCCGTTCCAGATGCTCAACGCCTTCGTCCACGACCTGCAGGTGGTCGTCGGCCAGTGGTCGACCGGGGCCGAAAAGACCAACGAACCGACGCTTCTCAGGCGGCGCCTGGCCGATCTGCTGGACGCTTATCCGATGCTGCGTTTGATCACCGGCGATGCGATCTTCGCCCAGCGGCCGTTGGCGGAACTCATCACCCGTCGCGACGGCTGCGACTATCTGCTGCAAGTGAAAGACAATCAGGGCGACGTGCTCGACGCCCTGGTCCACTGCTTCGCCGGGGCTCCCCAGCGCCCGCCGGCGGCTCAAACGACCGAGAAGAGTAAAAGGGGGCTTCCAGGAAACGCGCCGCATCTGGGTCGACGTCGACAACGCGACGTACATCCGCGAAGTCCTCGCTCTGCCCGGTTGCCGCCTAGCGATCCGCGTCGATCGCGAAGTCCGCAACGCCGCCGGCCAGCTCGTCTCGCACGACGTGCGCTACTTCGTCTCCAGCCTCGATCCGGACAAGGTCACGGCCGCGGACATCCTGGCGGACGTGCGCAACCATTGGCGCGTCGAAAACGGCTTGCACTTTCCTAAAGATCGGTGGTGGGACGAGGATCGCCACCACACCCGCCGGCCCGGACTCTCCGCCTGCCTGGCCGCCATCAACAACGCGGCCCTCTCCATCCACCGCCTCTGCTCCGACCCGACTATTCCCCTCCGGGCCGCCGCCGACTACGTCGCCTGGAACCCCGGTCTCGGACTCTGCCTGCTTAACTCCTGACTTTGCAGTTCTCCTGGACGTTGTTTGGGGATCGTCGCCAGCGTCTGCCGGCGAACGTACAATAGGGCCCGCAACGGCAGCGCTAAGGGGCCCCACTGGGGATGTCTCAACGCCAGCGAAAGCGTGACCCACACATGTCCGTACAGAAACGGCTGGCTGGCCGGTCCCGGCGTGGGATTGTGATGCACGTCGGCGCCCTCGACCTGGGGGCCGTACCGCTGGTCGGCGAATCGTCGATCGCCAACAGCACGCGCTCCGGCAGCGGCAAGGTCGCGAGGACGAGCGGCGGCGACGCAGGGGTGCAGCCTGCCCTTTGCGCGCGGGGGTCAGCGCGCGGTTTGAATGTGACTGGAATCGCGTTGGGCGCAGTCCGGTTCGCATGAAATTGCGCGCCATGCGAAAACTGGGCGAGCAATTGCGAGTCGGACTTGGCGTAGCTCCCCTGCTACCGGGTTGGAATTGTCGTTGTCGAACTCTCCCAGTCGCGTACAGCTTGCCGTGAGAGCCGCCTAAACTCCACCGTTATCGCGAAAATACAAAGTGCGGGCTGCACCCCACGATCTTCATCACGATCGGTCGATGTTAGGCGGGAGAGATCCTGAATTCATTTCACTCCGCCGCTCGCGGCGGGTGCGGGGGGGCGATTCGGCGCGCTGTTCCGGGATGCCCGCGCGGGGACGTGGAGATTTGATCATGCCCACCGAAATTCGCTGGAAGACGAGCATGAGCGCTTCGTGCTTGCATGCCGCGGCGTGCGAGCAGGAAGGCGTTGCCGCCGCGGACGCGGAATTGGCGGGCGTCATCCGCGAGCCGGCTCAATGGTTGATTGCCGCGCTCGCCGCTGCTCATTGGCCCATCGAGGATGTGCTGACGGAGCTCGTGTGTCAGGCGGCCGACTTCGAGAACAACCGCGAACTCGCGTCGCGGGCCGTGGCGCGACGGCGAATTCCTGCGACCGAGTCGGCCATCGGCCGCGTCGCGGGGGCGATAGCCGACATCGAGGCCGCCATGCGGCGGGCCCGGCCGGAGCTTGCCGAGGAGCTCGCGGTGCGCGGCCGGCCACTGATGGAACAGTGGCAAGCCCGCGGGTCCGGAATGCTTCGCGAGATCGGTCGCATGACCGACGAGGACGTGGTTCCGGAATTCGCGGAGGTGGTGCTCGTAGCGCCGCACGCCGGCGGGCACGGTCGGGCGCATGCTTCGCAGAATCGCGCGACGTTCGAGGCGGTGCTCGTCAATCCGCACGTCGAGCTCCCCGAAACGGTGCGGCTGGCCTGGCTGTTGGCGCAGCTCAATGCCGACTTGCCGCGGTTCGCCGACGTGCTGGGCGCCCAATTCAGTGCTCATGCGTTCCAAGCGGCCATGCTGGCGCCGGCGCTGGCGGCGGCGGAAGTCGTGGAGCTGGCGCGGTGCGACGAGGCGACGCTGGCGCTGGCGATTGGGGCGTGGCGGCTCGAGAGTGCTCTGCCGGCGGATGCGGCGACGCAGATTTGGCAGTGGTGGCAGACCTGGCTGGACGGGGCGTCGCCGTGGCCGGTGGCGGTGGCGGCGCTGGAAGCGATGTTGCGCGGCGGATTGCCGACCGGTCGCTCTTGACCGCGTTTTGTGCCTTGCCGATGATCCGCAGCCCTTGTCTCTTGGCCCCTTTGAGAGCTCGCCATGACCGTGCGCGCTTTGTGCTCGATCGTCGCCGTCGCGTTGCCCATTGCATTGCCGTCCCGCACGGCGACGGCTCAGCAAGCTTCGACCGACGCGGGCGGCGTTCAACCGGCGACAGCCGTGGCGCCCGCCGCGACGCCGCGCCCGGCACTGGGGCCGCGCGTGAAGTTCGATCAGATTCGCACCGCGATCGGCGATCGCGTGCTGCAGCGGTTGGGCATGCACATGGCGGTGACGACCAAGATCGTCCAATCGGGCCAGGTGGCGCACGAAGGTCAAAGCGAAGTGCGCAGTCAGCAGCAACGCACCGTCGACGTGACGCAGGTGGCCGAGGGGCGCGCCGTGCAGGCGCGCGTTACGTTCCAACTCGCGAAGCGCATGGCGCCGGACAGCCCCACCCCGCAGGAGTTCGAAACGCTGCCGACCGAGGGGAAGTCGTACCATCTCACGCGCGACGGCGAGGACCTGACGGTGACCGACGCCGAGGGCGCCATTCCGCCGCTCGAGGAATTCAAGATCGTGGCTGAGTCGCTGGACGGCATCGGGCGGCCCAACCCGCTGGCGCAGGTGCTCGCCGGGCGCGAGGTGGCCGTCGGCGAGCGGCTGTTCGTGCCGCGCGAAATGGCCAAGACGCTGCTCGGCATCGGCGGGCCCGAGTTGGGCGTGGTGCATAAGTTCGAGCTGACGCTCGATCGCGTCGTGACCGCCGAACAGGATGCGGCCCCGTGGGCGGTGTTTCGCGTGGCCATCGAGATCAAGCCGGAGGATCAGAGCTCGCTGGCGGTCGTGCTGAGCGGCGAGATGGCCGTGGAGCCCGCCACTTGTCGGCTGATGGCCGTTGATCTGGCCGGGCCGGTGCACATCTCGACGATCGAGCGGACCGAGCTAGGCATCTACCAGTATTCGATGGACGGCACGCTAAAATTGGCGATGCGCTCGCAGTACGGTCGGGCCGAGTGAGGGCAGGTGACAGGCGGCGGGTTCCGAGTGTAGTCCTCACGCTCCGCGTGAGGAAGATTTCATCTCGCGGAGCGAGATGGCTACACTGAAGACTTCATCTCGCGGAGCGCGATGACTCCACTCGCTCCCCTCAGGAGAGAGGGGTACGGATGCCGGCTCTCGCTTCCCACCGCGGTTACGATTCGCTTATGGCCAACGCCGATCGCTATCCCAAGATCGCCCAGCTCAAGTCCGTCGCTGCTCTGCGGCTGCGATTGAGCGAATTGGGCCTCAAGTTGCCCGTGGCCGAATCGGTCGACACGGCGGCGTCGGGCTCGCCATTGGCCCAGCCGACGGCGATTGCCGGGCGCACCGTGGGCAACCGCTGGTGCATCCACCCGATGGAAGGCTGGGACGCGAACGCCGACGGCACGCCGAGCGAACTGACGCTACGGCGGTGGCGTCGCTTCGGCCGCAGCGGAGCGAAGCTCATCTGGGGCGGCGAAGCGGCCGCGGTGCAGCCGGGCGGGCGGGCCAATCCGCAGCAGACGCTTGCGACCGAAGCGAACCGCGGCGGCCTCCGGCGCCTGCTCGACGAACTGTATGCTGGTCATCGCGAGACGACCGGCACAGACGGCGATGATATGCTCGTGGGGCTGCAGCTCACGCACTCCGGCCGGTTCTGCAAGCCGGTGAAGAATTTCGCGCCGCGGATCGCGTATCACCATCCGCTGCTCGACGAGAAGTTTCATATCGATCCCGCAGACCAGTCGGTCGTGCTGACGGACGACGATCTGGAGCGGCTGATCGACGACTACATGGCGGCGGCCCGCCTGGCAAGCGACGTCGGGTTCCACTTCGTCGATGTGAAGGCCTGCCACGGCTACTTACTGCACGAGATGCTGAGCGCTCGCACACGCCCAGGCAAGTTCGGCGGCGACCTCGCCGGGCGCAGCCGTGTGCTGCTGACGGTGATCGACCGAATCCGCGCGGAGCTGCCGAACATGATCGTCGGCGTACGGCTCAGCGTGTTCGACTTCGTGCCGTACCGCACCAGCCGCGAAGTGGGCCAGCCGATGGACTTCAGCGGCAGCCTGCCTTACCAGCATGGGTTCGGGACGGATGCGGACAATCCGCTGGCATACGATCTGGCCGAGCCGATCGCGCTGATGCGAACGCTGGCGGAGCATGGCGTGGCGCTGCTCAACCTGAGCTGCGGCAGCCCCTACTACAATCCGCACATTCAGCGTCCGGCGATCTTTCCGCCGAGCGATGGCTATCTGCCGCCGGAGGATCCGCTGGTGGGCGTGTGGCGGCAGATCGACGTGGTGCGGCAATGCAAGGCGGCGCTGCCGGACGTGCCGCTGGTGGGCACGGGTTACTCGTATCTGCAGGATTACTTGCCGCACGTGGCGCAGGCCGTCGTCGCGCAGGGGTGGGTCGACTTCGTGGGCCTGGGCCGGATGGTGCTCAGCTATCCCGAGCTGCCGCACGACGTGCTCACGCGCGGCGCCTTGCAGCGGAAACTCGTGTGCCGCACGTTCAGCGATTGCACGACGGCGCCGCGGCACGGACTGGTGAGCGGCTGCTACCCGCTGGACGAGCACTATAAGGGCCTGCCGCAGCGCGAAGAACTGGCGGCGATCAAGCAGCGGTTGGCGGACGCTTGAAGCGGCGCCTTCACCGTCGTTGCATCCGCTTCGCGTCTTCGCTTCACTACTCGGCGGCGCTTTGGCGCGGGAGTGTGTCCCTCGCGCCTGCGGAGTTTCAGTCAAACTCTTCGAAATCACGCCCGTTGTTCGCGCCGCTGTGCTATGCATTCCGTGCGGCGCAGCGGCTTCGATCGCGCCTGTCGTCGGTTCGACGGCGGCTTTCTCAAAATGCGCGCGGCCGTCGATTCGGACTGATCGATCGTAATTGCAAGTGCGCCAGTGAGTTGCGTCGACTGGCGCGCGATTGGCACAGCGCCTGCGTCGTGTGTTCTCCCAAGCGACCAGAGCATCCGCCTGCGCGGCGCACCGCGCGACTTCTTGGTCGGCTGTTTGTGACAATTGAGGCGCTCTTCGCGCCTCGGGAGAGAGAAGCATGTTTCGCAAAACGTTGTTGGCGGCTGCCGCCATAGCCGCGCTGGGACTCGGCGCGCTAGGCGGCGCGAGCGATGCGTCGGCTCATGGGCCGCGCGGCGGTTACTACGGCGGTCACCACTCCAGACACGGTCACGGACATGGCCACGCGCACGACCGCGGCGGGTATGGCGGGTATCCGGGGTACTCGCGCGGTTACTATAGCCGCGGCTACGTGCCCTACTACGGATACCGCGGCTACGGTTACGCGCCGCCGCGAGGCTACTACGGAGGCTCGGGCATCACGTTTTCGATTGGATTCTGAGTACGGTCTCAACGACGGCCGCCCCCGGTTCTCGACGCGGGAATGCTTTCGAGTCCGGGGCGGGCCTCGGGGGTGGATTCAAAAAGATAGCGCTTGATCGAATCAAAATGAGTAGAAAATGACGTCGAAATGATTCAATTCAAGCTTGGCCGGGCGGCTGCCGAAATTGCATCATTTCGCATAAAGCAAATCACAGGAATGACTTGTATCGTTTCATTACATTCTGGCATGGCACATGCGATTGATTCCTGCGTGACACGAGCAGCCGATCAAAAGCACTTTCGCACCGGAGCTGCTGCGTCGAATCGAGAGGGGTTGGAACGATGGTCAAGCGCATGTTGATGGTTGCCGTTTTGGGCGTTGCGGGTTCCTTGGCAGGGGCGGGCACGAGCGACGCAGGAATCTTTTTCCGGCCGGCGCCGGTGCGCCGGGTCGCCGCTCGGACGGTGCTGCCGCCCTACCCGGTGGCCCGCACCGCGCTGCCTCCGTACCCGGTCGCTCGCACCGTCGTCGCTCGACCGGTGTATGGCCCGGTCTATGGGGCTCCGGTCGTGTATGGCACGCCGTATGTCTATGGCGGGGGCGTGTCGGTGGTCGTCGGCTTCTGACGCACAATCTGTTGAAACAACCAATGCGTTCGTTCGCCAGGAGTGTGCGGGTAGGCGAGCGAAGCAAGCGCCGCCTGCTGGTTCGCGAGAACCAGCAGGCGGTTTATTTTTTGTACTCGACACGACCCGCGCAGTTTGCCTCCTTGCCCTCGCGGGAACAAATGCCCACTCGCCTGCGTCTTCCTACTTGGCTGGCGAGTTGCATCCGCTGTGCACGGTGGACGCGATTCGCGTCGGCTCTAAGATTCTCGTAAGAGTTCGCGCCGCCTCTGCCACCCGCCCAGGGACGCGTGAGACGCATTTTGTTTCCCCACGCTGAAGAGGAGGACTGAATCGTGACCGTTTTGAAGCGAGCTTTGCTGGTTGCCGCCGTAGTCGGCGGTTTAGGAATCACCGCGGCGCCTCAGGCCGACGCGGGCATTATCTTCCGCGGCGGACCCGTGCGTCGCGTCGCCGCACGTGCGGCGCTGCCGCCCTATCCCGTCGCGCGCCGTGCCGTGTATGGCCCGGTGTACCGGCCCTATCGGCCCTATTACCGTCCAGTCTATGGCCCAGGCATTTCGGTGGGCATTGGCGTGTATTGAATTACGGCGAACGCGTGCCGAGTTGACTTAACCGGCCCGCGACGCCAGCACCAATCGACATTTGCAAAATCCTGAAGCGGCCCGCCGGCAGTAACTGCTAGCGGGCTTTTTTCGTGCGCGCACGCCAGCATCCTTGCATTGCGAAGGATTGCTTGCAACGCTTCCGCATGAACCAACTGCGGCGATTCTGCCGATAGTAGCGTAAAGATGCGCCGCACTGCCGCTGTGCAGGGGCGTACTCGCGAATCGAACCACGCCACGCTACCGCCGGGTCCCGTCCATGTTGGTCATCATCAGCGACTTGCATCTGACCGACGGAACGAGCGGCACAACGATCTCGCCGGGCGCGTTCCAGTTGCTCGGCGAACGGCTCGAGGACCTCGCCTGCGCCGCTTCGCAGCGGCGCGACGGCAGTTATCGCCCCATCGAACGGATCGATCTTGTGCTGCTGGGCGACGTGCTCGACGTGATCCGATCGACGCGCTGGCTGGAGGGCGGCGTGCGACCGTGGGACGACGCGGCGTCGCCGGCGCTGGCCGACGTCGTCGCGCAGATCACCGCCGATATCCTGCAGCGCAACGAGCAGTCGTGCGCAGAGTTCCGCCGGTTGGCCGAGCAAGGCGTCGCCGTGCGGCCCGCCCTGCGCGACGGGCGGATGGCGGATCGCGGCATCCACAATGTGCCGGTGCGCATCCACTACATGGTGGGCAATCACGACTGGTTCTTTCACCTGCCCGGCGACCAGTTCACGCGGATTCGCCGGCAGGTTGCCGCGGCCATGGGCCTGGCGACCAGTCCCGACGCGCCGTTCCCCCACGAGGCGTGGGAAGACAACGAGTTGCTGCAAACCATGCGGCGGCACAAAGTGTTCGCCCGCCATGGCGACGTGTTCGACCCGTTCAACTACGAAGGCGACCGCAACGCCAGCAGCCTGGGCGACGTCGTGGTGATCGAGCTGCTCAACCGCTTCGGCGTGCTTGTCGAGCGCGAGCTAGGCGACGACCTGCCGACGTGCGCCCTTGCCGGCCTGCGCGAAATCGATAACATCCGTCCGCTGCTGCTCGTGCCCGTGTGGATCGACGGCTTGCTGGAGCGCAGTTGCCCGCAGCCCGGCGTACGCAAGCAGGTGAAAAAGGTGTGGGACGCGCTGGCGGACGAGTTTCTGGACCAGCCGTTCGTCCGCCGGCGGGACACGTGGTGCCCCGTGGACGTGGTGGACGGCCTGCAAAAGGCGCTGAAGTTCAGTCGCCGGCTGTCGGTGGGCTGGGCCAGTTGGGTCGCCCAGTGGATGTGGCGGCTCCGCGGGGCGGACAACAGCTCGTACTATCAGCACGCCCTCAGCGAGCAGGACTTTCGGAATCGCAGAGCCAAGCACATCGTGTATGGCCACACGCACTATGCCGAGGTCGTGCCGCTGGACGCGAGCTTTGCCGAAGGGTATGTCTTGCATCAGGCCTATTTCAACAGCGGCACCTGGCGGCGCGTGTACGAGCAGACGCGGTTCGCTCCGAGTGAGCATGAGTTCATCTCGGCCGAGGCGCTGACGTACCTGGCGTTCTTCAAAGACGACGAGCGCCGCGGCCGGCCCTACGAAACCTGGAGCGGCACGCTGGGCGTTTCGCCGCATTCGGGCGCGACGCACACGCATCGGTTAGATTGGCGAGGCAACGGCGATGCCGCTGGGGAACCGATTTCGACACCAAGCGTACCGCTGCGAGCGCCCCACTTCGCCGTACCGCTTGTTCCCAGCCGGGCCGCCGGCCGAGGCGCCGTCACCTGAGTTTGCCGCGAGTTTGGCCGACGCCGGCACGGCGATGGGCCGCGCGGGCGTGGCCGCCGTGTATCTGCTGCACGGCACGTTCTGCGGCAACGATCTGCTGGGGTTGATCACCGAACTCTCACGCTTCGTTCCGCGCGCGGCGGAGCGCGTACGCCGCGCCGTCAAGGGCGGGTTCGATCTGGTGCTGGGCGAGACGGGCAACTACACGGGCGAGTTCGCTGCGACGCTCGAGCGGGGACTGAGCGCCGGCGCGGGGCGGGCGATTCCCGTGCGCCGGTTTAACTGGGCGAGCCAGAACACGCACATCGCGCGAGCGGATGGGGCGGTGCGGTTGATTGACGAGTTGGCGCAGGTGGCTTTGGCATACTTCCCTCCGCTCCCCTCCCCTCGGCGGGGAGGGGTTGGGGGAGGGGGGACGGAAGCGGGTACCAGTTTAGACTCGCCGCCCCGGCTGCCCCCCTCCCCAGCCCTCCCCGCGGAGGGGGAGGGGGCCGGAGAAACTCATCCTGAAGTACCCCGTATCCTGCTCTGGGGCCACAGCCACGGCGGCAACGTGCTGGCACTGGTGACCAATCTGCTGGGCGCCGACCCGCCGACGCGCCGCGAGTTCTTTCATGCGACGCGGTCGTTCTACCACCAGTGGCGCTCGTCGCGCGTCGACTTCCCCGTTTGGCAGCGCGTCGAGGACCTGCTGATGGACGCGGCGCATCCGCTGCGGCGCGTGGCGCTGGACGTCGTCACGTTCGGGACGCCGATTCGCTACGGCTGGGACGCCGGCGGGTACGACAAGCTTTTGCACTTCCACGAACACCGACCGACGCGGCCCGACCGCGACTGGCTGGCGCCCTACCCGCCGCGGCCGCTCGATGTGCTCACGGCCCGCGCCGGCGATTTCGTCCAGCAAATTGGGATCGCGGGCTCGGGATTTCCGCCCAATCCGCTGGCCTGGCGCACGTGCTCGGCCAATCGCCGGCTGCGACGAGTGATCGCCCGCAACGTGCCTCGTTGGTTGATCACGAACCTGCGCGCCGCCGCGCGCGTGGCCGACGAGGGGACGACGCTGCTGGTCGACTATCGCGACCCGGCGCGTTTTCCCAGTCACCTGTTCGGCCACGCTTTGTACACCCGGCGGCGCTGGCTGCCGCTGCACTGCGGACATATTGTGGCGAAGTTTTATGGAGCGGATTCACCACCTTGATGTGGTCAATACATTGCGGCGGGCTCATTCGGGCCGCCGTCCCAGCAGCAGCACGGCTTCAGCGCGTACCAGCGAGAGCCGTTCGCTCAGCTCGACGAGCGACTCAAGCTCCGCCAGCTCTTCGACGGAAATGAGTCCTTCGGTATTGCGGTCCATGAGAACTTGCAGGCGAGCGTCGCTCTTGGCGGGCAGTCGCAACCGCCCAACGGTCTCTACCCATTCCAGCGGTGCATCAATCGTTGCACTCATTTCCTGCCTTCGTCTTGAGGATATTCGCATACGGGCCGCAACTCAATTATAACGACCTCGGTTGGGGCGTCCCAAGGCAGGTTACTTTCTGTTTCTCGTTGCCATGACCGAATTCCTCCAAATTCAAACCGCCGCCGGCAGCCGCGACGAGGCGGAGCGAATTGCCGCGGCGCTCGTCGAGCGGCGACTCGCCGCGTGCGTGCAGATTGTCGGGCCGGTGCAAAGCGTTTATCGTTGGCAGGGCCGCGTGGAGCGCGCCGAGGAATGGCTGTGTCTGGCCAAGTCGACCAGCGGCCAGTTTGCCGCGGTCGAGGCGGCGATTCGCGAACTGCATTCTTACGAATGCCCGGAAGTGATCGCCACGCCCATCACGGTGGGCAGCGCAGCGTACCTGGCGTGGCTCGCCGAGAACTCGTCGGGCGCATCCGCGTGACGGAAAACACGGCGCCAACTCACTTCGCAATCTTCTCCAGACGCAGGGCGACACGATGCACCTTTCCGGCGTGCTGGTGCGCAGCACTCTGACGGCCGCCCTCGGCGGCCTGCTGTTCGGCTTCGACACCGCGGTGATCTCCGGGACGACCGATGCGCTGGAGCGAGTCTACCAACTCAAAGAACCGTGGTTGGGATTGCCGGGCTCGTTCTGGCTGGGCTTCACCGTGGCGTCGGCGCTCATCGGCACGGTGCTCGGCGCGGCGATCGCAGCCCGCCCTGCCGACACGTGGGGCCGCCGCACGACGCTGGTCATCACGGCGGTGCTGTATTTCGTGTCGGCCTTTGGGTCGGGTCTTGCCTGGAGCTGGAGCTCGTTCAACTGGTTTCGCTTCATCGGCGGGATCGCCGTCGGCGTCGCTTCGGTCGTTTCGCCGATGTACATCGCGGAAATCTCCCCGGCGAGTCACCGCGGGCGGCTCGTTGCCGTGCAGCAGTTCAACATCGTGCTCGGCATTCTGCTGGCGTTCTTCTCGAACTACGTTATCCAGCAATCCGACATTGGCGAACATGCCTGGCGGTGGATGTTCGGCGTCGAGGCGTTCCCCGCCGCGGCGTTCTTTTTCCTGTTGTTCGCCGTGCCGCGCAGCCCCCGGTGGCTGTTGGCCCAGCGGCGGGAGGACGAAGCGCGGCGCGTGCTGTCGGAACTCGGCTGCGAGGACGTCGAAGCCGAGGCCGCCGCCATTCGCGAGTCGCTCGATCTTGCGCATCACGAGCTCGACGAACGATTCTTCCAGGGGAAGTACCGCACGCCGATTCTCCTGGCCGTCGCCATCGCGGCGTTCAACCAGTTTTCGGGCATCAACGCGCTGATGTACTACGGCCCGCAGATCTTCCGCATGGCGGGGGCCGCCGAAGGATCGGATTTGCTGCAAACCGTGGCCGTCGGCGGCACGAATCTCCTCTTCACGATGCTGGCCATGGCGGTGATCGATCACTTCGGCCGGCGGCGGTTGATGCTGATCGGGTCGCTGGGTTACCTCGCGAGTTTGTCCGCGTGTGCGTGGGCGTTTTACGCGTACGACGCCGAGTTTCGCGCCGCCAATGCGGCAGGCCAGGAGGTGGCGGAAGTCCAAGAACAATTATCGACGGCCGAATCCACCGCCGCGGACGCGCTCAGCCGCGAGCTCGCGCTTGCGCAGGAGACGGCGACCCAGGCGTACGCCAACGCCTCACGCGGCGGCATGGTTGTGCTGGTGAGCCTCATCGGCTTCATTGCCGCCCACGCGTTCGGTCAGGGCGCCGTCATCTGGGTGTTCATCGGCGAGATCTTCCCCAATCGCGTGCGGGCGCGAGGGCAGGCCCTCGGCAGCTTTACGCACTGGATCATGGCGGCGGTCATTTCGTGGACGTTCCCGATCATCGCCGAGCAGTCTGGCGGCCACGCCTTCGCGTTTTACGCGGCGATGATGGGCCTGCAACTGGCGTGGGTGTTGTGGGTGATGCCGGAGACCAAGGGCGTGCCTCTGGAGGAGATTCAAAAGCGGCTGGGGATCGAATAGCGATTGGTCGCTTCCCCGCATGTTTGGCAGGCGGGCCGCGCAGCCGTCCGACCGCCGGCCTACTGGCTGATGCTGCGGAAGTTGTTGAAACTGAAGTTGCCGAACGCGAACTGTGGGAACATGGCGTACATGCCCTGGCTGAAGAACTGGGCGATGAACTCGTTGGCCACGCGGATGGGCGTCTTGGGAACGATGATGATGTCCGAGTCGTTCACCCAAATCTCGTCCGCCGGCGCGGGGCGGCGGGCGTAGAGGGCGCCGTTGAGGTCGAGCATCGTGGCCAGGAGCCGCCAGTCGTCGCCGCGCCGCAGCACGACGATCTGCCGCAGATTGGCGCCAATGTCGGCGCTGCCGGCCATGGCGATGGCGCCGATGACCGTCGTTGGACCCTCGAGCGTGTAGCGGCCAGGCTGCTTCACCTCGCCGAGCACAAACACGAATCGCGGCGCCCGCTGACTGATCAGCGGCGTCACCTCGACGCCGGGGATCGACGCGTCGTAGCGGGCGTCGATCTCGGCCTTCAACTCGTCCACCGTGAGCCCCTGCGCGCAGATGCCGCCGATGCCCGGCATGTAGATCTTGCCATCCGGATTCACCTTGGTCGGCAACTTCAAGCCGCCCGTGCCCTGCCGGTTGTCCACCGCGGCGATCAGGTCGTTGAGCCGCGTGTTCATCTGCAGCGGCGTGACGGTGATCGACGGAATGCGGTAGAACTTTTGATACAGCTCTTCCAGGTGCAGCCGCAGGCCGTCGACGGTCATCCCCGCCGCGCGCACCTGGTTGACCAGGGGCAGGCTGATCGTGCCGTCGGGTTGAATCACGAGATCGCGCTGGATGTCGTCGCTGGCCGAGCCGGCGGGCGCTTCATTGGTCGATCCGCGGTCGGCGGTGAGCGACTCGACGCGGATCGTATCGCCGACCTGCAGCTCGTAGGGCGTCCCGGTCACTTCGCGGGTGAGGCGGAAGATGAACTCGACCTGATCGTCGACGCGCAGCCGGTACTCGGGCACGTGGGCGTTGCGGGCATGGCCGACGTACTCGCCCTGGGCGAACGCCTGCCAATTGACGGGACCGCGCTCGTCCCAGGTGACTTCGCCGTGCCCCATGCCCGCGGTGCTGTCGACGCCCCAGATGGGATGCATCGCCGCGGGCCCCAGGGCCTGGCACAGGTTCACGGCCGACCAGTCGACGGTTGTCCGTTGGGGCGAACCGGCGGACAGCGCGCGGCGCGGCTCGCCGGTTCGCACGGCGAGCGCACCGGCGATCAGCGCGAGGGCGAACGCCGCGAGGCTGAACTGCAGCAGGCGGGGCATGGGGAGTGGCTTCATGGCGGCTCGTGTTGGCTTGATCGTCGACGCTCGGGCGTGTTCAGCGCTGCATCGGCCGGGCGGCGGGCGTCGTCGCCATGCGGGGCGGCGCCGCGCTGGGCGGGAGCGAATCGGGCGTGCGGGCCAACGCGTCGGGCGACACCCACTGCACGGGACCTTCGCCGCCGACGCCGCGCATGGCGAGGAACTCGGCCTGCCGCTCGCTGGCGGCGGCGAGGTCAATCTGCCCGAGCTGACGTTGCACGCGGGCCAGGTTGCGAAACACCACGGGATGCGGGGCGTGGGCTGCCACCTGCCGCAGTAGGTGATGCGAATCGCCGTAGTGCCCCGACTCGGCCAGCAGGACTCCGAGCTCATGGGCGGCCAGATGATTGTCCGAGCGGGCCAGCAGCGCCGCTTGCTGCAGTGCAAAGGCCCGGCGATCGGCTTGCCGATGAGCCTGCGGTTCCACGGCGCCGAGCTGGCTTTCCAGCTTGCCGAGCGCGTGCAGCGCCATCGAACCAGCAGGCTCGCCCGCGACGGCGGCTGCAAGTTGCTCGTCGGCGTAAGACAGATACGCGTCGACGAGCTGCTCGGGCAGCATGCTTTCGACGGGGAACCCCTTCGCGACGGGCGTGCGATGGGCGGCAACGATCACCGCTGCGGCGGCTGGCGAGACAACGGTCGAGGGGCGGCTGAAGTCTTCCGATTCCTCGAGCGCCCGTAGTCCTTCGGCCAGTGCGACGGTGCGGCGCGGGGAGCCAAATCGCTGGTCCTTGGCGGCGGCGATCAGTTGCAGCGCGGCGATGAATTCGTTACGCGCCGCGAAGTAGGCGTCGCGCGAGGCGAGTTCGTACCCCCGGCGGATGTGGCCCCGAGCGCGATCATTGACCACCGACCCCGTGGGACCCGGCGCCGCGTGCGTCGCAGGCATGACGCGGCCCGCGGGCGGGGCGACCGGGGCCGCGGGTGCGGGGCGCTGATCGGCGACGGGAACGTCGGGCGGCGTCGGGGTGTTTGCCGTGCGAGCGTTCTGCGACGGAAACACGAGCGGGGCTTGTTCGACTGCAGCGACGATCGGCGCGGGGTCATACACCGGAAGTGCTTCGGGCGGTAGGAGCCGTCCGCTCGGCGCCGAGGGCGTTGGCCCCAGCTCGCGCGGCTGATCGACCGCCGCAGCAACGGGCGGCAACTGCGCTGGCGCCGGCACGGCGGCGTTCAGCGATGGTGGGCCGCCGACGATTGTCCTGGGCGGATGAAGTTGTACGTCGGCGCTGCCAATGGAATGCGGGACGGCAGCGGCATTTGTCTCAGCCACTTGCATCGCGGCGTCGTGCGGCGGCCAGCCGCGCAGGGCCGGCGCGTCGCCGCGAGCGGCGGGCGCATGGCACGGATCGGCGGCCGCCCACGCATCGTCCTGCGGGCCGCTGAACGATCCCTGCCAATAGCGCGGCAGGGGCGGGAGATCGTCGGCCGGGTCCGTGGAGCTGCCGTTGCATCCGGCGACGGCCATCACCGCCGCGACTGCGGCCAGCGAGGCGCGCCGAACGTCCGCAGTCCTCCACGTCGCAGCCGCGCGTCGAGACCGTGGCTGTGTTCCCCCCTGCCCCATCGGACCCATCCTTTGGTCGGTCGTTGTCGCGGCGCGTGCTGGCGTCGACGGCGCGGAATCCTTCCCGCTCTCTCCATGCTTCGACCGGGCATCGCCGCGATAGACAGGAAAACCGCTACCACCGGACGCGGGCAAAATCGGCCGAGCCATTACAGCCGCTACAGACGGACCGTTTCGCGGCGCCGGCGGCCGCATAACCGATACGGTTTGCCTCGTTTACGATGATCGTGGCCGGCGGCGCGGAACGGAGATGGGGAACAGGAGACGGGGAACGGGGAACAGGAGACGGGAGACAGACTTTCCTCCTGGCCGTCCCTCGGACCCCGTTTCCCGCCTCCCTTCCGCAGTCTGCACCCGGCGATCTTAAGGCCGCGGCGCCGCTCAAAACATTCGAGTTTGATAGCAGCCGTGAACGGGCTTGGCATTGAAGCCGGCGGCGCGGAGGTGCCCGATGAAATCCCCCGGGCCGTGCACGCAGTAGATTTCGCGTGCCGCCACGCGCTCGGCCGTCTCGAGCAATTCGTCGAAGTCGGCGTGATCCGAGAGCGGCAGCGCGTGGTCGACGTCCCAGCGATACTTCGTGCCCGGATCGATGGCCCAGCCGGTCACGGCGATGCTGACGGGTCGCACGAGCCCCGCGAGCCGAAATGTACCGGAGCCCTTGGGGAGCGTGATCACCGCGCGGCCGGGGACGAGCTCGCGGCAATGGACGCGCACGTCGCCCAGTTCGACGCCGCATGCCGTATAGGCCTCGCTCACGGCGTAGATCATGGGGTGTTGCAGGACGCTGATGCCGGCGAGCGTCAGCATCCGCGTGACTTCCTGGGACTTGCCCAGCGGGTAGGCGTGGATCACCGGCGTGCGACCGTCGGCCAGCGCGGACTGGACGATTTCAAGCAGGCGGGCCGCCGTCTCGGCGCGCGGCGGCATGCGGTAGCGCGGCTTGCCGAACGTCGATTCCATGACCAGCACATCGGCGCGAGACAGCTCGGCCCGCTCGGCCGTTAGGGACTCGCCGAGCTTGAAATCGCCGGTGTAGAGCAGCGACTTCTCCGCCGTCTCGACCAGCAGCATCGCGGAGCCGAGGCAGTGTCCCGCGGGATAAGCCGTGAGCCACACGTCGCCGAACTCGCGCGGCGTTCGATAGGCCAGCTCGACCGTCCGCCGCGCGGCGCCCATCCGCAGCCGGTACAGCCGCGCGGTGGCCGGCGTGCAGTAGGCCAGCTCGTGTGGTGCGATATGGTCGGCATGCGCATGCGACACAAAGCCGTGCGGCTGCCGCCGGCGAACGTCGAGCCCGAGTCGCGGGCGCGAAAGGAACAGTCCGTTTTCCCAGTGAATCATGCGGTGACGCGTTTGTCGCGTTTTGAGAATGCTGAATGCAGGCCGTCGACCAGATAGTGTACGCCTGATCGTCCCCGCGTCGCGGGGACATCGAGGCGGCCGTCCAGGAAACAGGCGCGGGACGCCATCTTCAAGATTGCGACGCACGGCTCGGCGTGGAAAGGAGCGATGCGCAGGAGGACTGCAAAGATGCTCACAAGTCAAAGATGCTCAAAAGTGGTGTCACGGGAGCGTGGCGGTTTTTCTCGGGGATTCGGCCAAAGGCGCTCAAAAGCCGGGCCCTGGTTTCCGCTAAGGTGATCAAAAGTCGGGGAAGGCTGGAGGCTGGAGGGTTGGGGGGGCAGGGTTCGGGGTTCGGGGGTTCAGGGTTCAGGAGTCAGACGGGGACGACGCGGCAGCCGACTGCCCACCGCCCACTGCCCATTGCCCACTGCATTGAGCAGGTGGCCTGGCTCTTGAGCTCTTTCGCGCCGCCCTTGGCGGGCGGCCAGCCGGGTCCCCGCCTCACACTGGCGACACGCCAGTGGCGCCCGGCGAGTGGCGCGCGGCGATCCGCCAATTCTTTGCGGACAAGGCGTTCCGGCGGTTACAATCCAGGCGTCCGGGCGTGGGAGCGACCGGCTGCGTCGAGCAGCCGACTTTTCCGGTTCGGCCTCTCCGTTGGCCGCCGTCCCTCTCCTCGATTCTACAGGGCCTTGCATTCCCCTCACCAGCGAGCGTCTCCATGCCAGCCCTCCGTCCTCGTTTCTGTTGCTACGGAATCCTGTGCAACGCGCTGCTGGCTTGGCTTCCCGTCGCCGCGGCCCAGCCCGCGTACACGTTCACGAAGATCGCGGAAAGCACGGGGGCGCTTCGCTTCGCCGAACCGGTCGTGAACAACCTCGGCGTGGTCGCCTACCGGACGCTCTCGGAGGAAGCCATCTACAAAAGCGCCGGCGGCGTGACCACCAAGATCGCCGACGCGACCGGGCCGTTTCAGTTTCTCTCGGGCCTTGATATCAACGACGCCGGCGCCGTCGTCTTCAAAGCACAGCTCGACGGCACGACCGACAACGCCATCTATGTCGGCGATGGACAATCCCTGACGACCATCGCCACGTTCGAGACCGAGAATCCCCTCGGCGGTCCCTTCACGTTCTTTGGTCCTCCGTCCCTCAACGCCGCCGGCACGGTGGCGTTCATGGGACGAGCGGGCCAGCGCCGCGGCGTCTTCGCCTCCAACGGGGCCCTCTCCACCGTCGTCGACGACGCCGGGCCGTTGCACGGTTTTGGCGCCGACGTCAGCATCAACGACCTGGGAACTGTCGCCTTTAGCGGCGTCTTCGACGATCGCCCGTTGGTCCAGGGCGTTTTCATTAGTAACGGCGGCGGCGCGTATACACCAATTGGTGAAAGCACTTTTGGCATGGTCGCCTCGTCACTGAACAACTTGGGCGCCCTGGTGTTTCAGGTGAACGGCAGCGTCGCCATGAATCCCCACGGCGATTCCATCTTTGTTGGCAGCGGCGGACCGACGCAAACGATTGCCGGCAGCGAATTGAACCGCTACTTTGCCGACCATCCTGCCATCAACGACGCCGGAGTCGTCGCCTATGAGAATATCATCGACGCAAGCGGCGTTCTGCCGCCGGGCATCTACACAGGTCCAGACGCGGCTAAGGTCATCCAACACGGCGACCCGCTCTTTGGATCGTTTGTCGACGCGCCGCCAACCAGCAGCAATCTCTCTATCTCATCATCCAGTCTGAATGTTAGTGGGCAAATTGCCTTCATATACGTCCTTGCTAATGGTGGGCAAGGGGTTGCCCTGGCGACGCCCGTTCCCGAGCCCCCGTCGGCCGCCGCCGCAGCGATGGCAGTCGGCCTTCTGGGTGCAATTGGCGCCAGACATTCAAAATCTGCAGCAAATCACCGTTGAGGACCACGGTGCGGAGCCCTGACCTTCCAACTCGTTGGAGTATTGCATCAAGGAATATTTCACTATAGCAATCGATGTGATATCATTTTTTGCCACGTCCTAATTTCCGAGCCGGCTACGGAGTCTCGCTCACTTCTCGCTATTTAAAGGAGTAACAGGATGGCCTTTATTGCCTATCACCAAACCGACGGCAGTCCAGGAGCCATCACAGCCGCTGCCGCTGCAAATGACGCGGCCATTCTCGACCACTTTGAGAATCAAAAGGGCGAGTTGGCGCTGCCCTACGGCGGTTTCCTGTTCAGGAATTCCATCCGCACGCTTAATGCATACGGCGCTCAGAACTGGGGCGGCAAGATTAAGGGTTCTGGCGGGCAGACCTTCACGCTCGCGGAGAATCAGTATAACAGCGGGAATAGCTTTCAGATCGGCGGCAGCGCCACGCGCCTTGTTTGCGACGTGCCCGCCAATCGCAATCTTACCGGAGGCGCATTCTTCATCATCGACACCTGCGAATTGGAGCTCGAAAGCATTGTCGTTCAAGGACTTTGGGATCCTACAGATCCTGACGTTATCAAGAATAACTCGGGGGATTGGACGCCCATCGGCATCCTTGTAAAGAACAACGCCGGCAAGGTCGGCATGGGCAAGCTGCACGCGCTGGCTTTGACGATCATCGCCTGCCAGGATGCCATCGTGTGCGGCGAAGGCAACGACGGCGACAACGCCGATCAGCTTTTTATCGGCGAATTGCATACCTACCACTGCACGACCGGCATCAAGCTCCGCGACGTGCGCAGCGTCGGCCACTACATCGCCCAATACGAGGGCATCTATACCGACGTGATGCTCGACATCGAGCACGGCGGCAAGCTCCACGGCGGGAATTGGACGATGCTGAAGCGCAATAGCACGATGATCCGCGTCTCCGGCAACGTCGGCGGCGAAGCGTCCGTGATCATCGATCACGTGATCGTCGATTCCCATGTCGAGCATGACGGCGGCAACCAAGCCAAGATCATCGACATGACCGATGTCAATGGCGGCGCATTCCGATGTACCATCGGAAAGCTCAACATCGACAACACGCTGGTGATGAAGGACGCGATCCGCCTCAGGCAGCGCGCGCAGCTCGACATTCTCTCGGGCCTTTACCTGCGCAAAGAAATGATCCACGTGTCGAGCCTGGCGTCGGCCCCGACGCACCGGGCCCACATCAACGTGTGCAATTGCACGTTCAAGGACGGCCACACGCCTTACGAGCTGATCTCCCCCTCGAGCGGATCGACGAACGCCGCCTTCCTGATCGAGGTGAAGGGCTGCCGCTCGGAACTTGGCGCGCCCTTCCCCGACCGCAAATGGAGCCGCGACAACGCCGGCAACGTCACGGTCCACTACCACGACTCGCCGGCAGTGGAATCGCATTCGCTTGGGCTTTACGAGTTGACCACCAGTTCTAGCCAATACATTTTCAACGGCAGTGGAAGTGCAATCAGTCCTTTACTCACACTTAATCCCCCCGGTTCAAAGTGGCGGATCACCTGCACGCAGCATTTGAGGTTCGACGGCCTTACGTATGCGTCCGGTTCGTCCTTATCAATAAAACTCCGGCGCACTAACAATTCGCCGGCAGATTTGACGAACTCATACCGATTCCTGAATACGGGCCCGCGGTCGAATGCCGACGGCACCTGGGTCATCCACACGATGGAGGTCCTCTACACCGTGACGCAGACTGGCGGCGACATCATTGCCCCATTTGGTGGCATGGGGTCCGCTCCGTCGTCGGGCTCGATCTACGTCTATGATTGCCAATTGTCCGCCGTCCCAGTTTGTCAGGACTAAAGGAACTGAAAAAGCCTCGATCGACTTGCAAGGCGTGGCCGCCGGCACGGTGGCCGCCTTGACAGGCGCTCTGGACATGCTGCGACGCGGTGATGCTTCGTTCACGCCGCCAATCGTGTGCGCGACGGCATGGCGCCGCGAGGCGCAGCAGGGGGGCGAAGCGAGCCGCTTCGACTACGCGGGCGGAGCCGCGGACCCCAACGTAGTCGAAGCGGCTCGCTTCGACGCGACCGTGCAGCTCTCCTGCTTTCGGCGCCTTTCGGCGCGCACGCGGACGAGACTTCGATCCGCCTCGAGCAAGGCATCTGGCGATTTGCGATTGCCGCGGCCCGTGACTAATTTGAAGGGTTGGCGCCGGCATGCTCGTCTCCTGCCCTCGAAGCGCCCTAGAAGTCAGCCCGCGGCGCCCGATGGAAGTCACCAGCGACGGAAAATGGTATTGGGTCGAGCCGGTGTCCGACCCGGTGACCGAGGCGGCTTGCCGCATTCTCGAGCTCCGCATGGACGACGTGCAGCGGTTTCTGCCGCTGGCGGCCAAGCACGGGGCGGACGACATCGAATACGTGCATCAGCTCCGCGTGAGCTGCCGCCGGGCGTCGGCGGCGCTGCGGGCGTTCGAGCCGCTCGCCCGCCGCGGGGCCCGCAAGCTGTCGCGGTGGCTGCGCACATTGCGGCGGGCCGCCGGGCCGGCGCGCGACGCGGACGTGTTTCTCGAAATGCTGCGGGCGGATCTTTCACCGACCAATGAATATGCGCAGGACCTCGTCGACCTCGCTTTGGCCTCGAGGGCGCAAGCGCAGCCTGCGCTGGTTGCGGCCGAGGAAGACGCTGCGCGCGGGGCCTTGCGCAAAGCCGTGAAGAAGTGCGTTCGCAGCATCGCCCGGGCCAAGGGCGACGAGGCTGACCGGTCGTTCGCCGAGTTCGCCCGGAAGGCCTTTGCCGCGGCCGCCGAGGGCGTTCACGCCGTCGATCCCGAGCAGGCCACGTGGGAGGAGCTTCACGAGTTGCGGATCGCAGCGAAGCGGCTGCGCTACTCGATCGAGATTTTCCACAGCGCGGCGGCGCCGTTTCTGCGGTTGGAGGTGTATCCGCAGGTCGAGGAAATTCAGGAACAGTTAGGGGCGATCAACGACCGCGCATCGAGCCAACTCCGCCTGCAGCAAATGCTCCAGGGCATGCCAGCCGACGGGTTGGCTGCGTTTGTGGCGGGGATGATCGTGGGCGAACATTCCGAGGCCGAGCGGCTGCACGACGAGTTTCTCCAGTGGTGGTCGCCCGAGCGGCAGTCGGCCTTCCGCGAGCAGTTGGCCGGCGCGTTTGACAATGTGGTGGCTTAGCGCCGTGCGGCTGCCTAACGTGGCGGCATGCCGCCGTCCGATTCATTGGATTTTAAAGTCTCCAATCTACGCCGCCGCCGCGGCGTCACGGCGGCGTACGTCAACGCGGCGTTGTGGGGCGTCGGCAGCGGACTGGCGAGTACCACCCTGCTGCTTTACCTGGCCCGAGCATTGGGGGCGAGCGGGCTGGCCATCTCATGGATTCTCGCGGCGCCGCCGCTCGTGGGGTTGCTGCGGCTGGCGACGCCTTCGCTGCTCGAACGCGTAGGCAGTCGACGCAGGTTCTGCGTCGCGGCGTTTCTGGCCAGTGCAGGCGTCCTGCTAGGACTACCTCTCGCGTCGATGCCGAGCACCGGCTTCAGCGGGCCGGCGTTGGTCATGGCGGTCGGCGCAAGTTGGACGGGATTTCAGCTCCTCGATTCGCTCGGCGCCGTGGCGCTGTGGTCGTGGCTGGGCGATCTGATCCCCCGCCGCGTACGCGGCCGCGTCCTGGGCCGCCGCGAAGCGTGGCTCAACGCCGGCATCGTGGCGGGCACGGTGCTCGGCATCGCCATCACGATGCTGGAGGACCTGACGGCGCCGATCTGGAGTGCGGGCGACGTCCAACGGAATGCCTACGTTGTTTGCGCGCTGATCGCGACCGGAGTCTTTACTGCTGCGGCGCTCGCGCTGCTCGCGATTCCCGAGGCATCGCGACGCCCGTATGTCGATGACGACGATCGATTCCGCCTGCGCGATCTGGGCGCCCCGATCGTCGATCGCAAGTTTCGCCGCTTGATGGCCTTCGGACTATGGTTCTCCTTTTCGAACGGGGTGGTGCAAACGGCCCAATCGCTGTTCCTCATCGGTCCGCTTGGCGTGACCTATCCCTGGAAGCGTACGCTCGACGGCGGTCTCCGCGCGGCCAAGGCAGTCATCTTGCCCGGCGTTGGCGCCGCGATCGATCGCGTCGGCAACGTGCGCGTGCTGGCCGCCTCGCAAGCCATCATCGCCGCGGCGATGCTCTTCTTCCTGATCGCATCGCCCGAGCAGCCGTGGTGGATTCTCGGCGCCTATCTGCTGTGGACGGCGTATGCCGGTCACGACGTCGCCGAGCGGTTCTTCTGGTCCCTCAAGCACGAGTGGGCCAAACATGAAACGTTCCCTGACTTGGAAGCGGCTCGGCTGAGCGTGTTCAAGTACATCGAAACGTTTTACAATCCCGTGCGGCTTCATCAGTCGCTCGGCTACAAAAGTCCTGACAAGTTCGAAGCCGAGTACGCCCCGGTCCTAGCGGCGTAAGTCAATCTCCCGCCACTGTCCGAAAGTCGTGGGCTATCGCAAGCTTACGTTTTCGTTCAGCGTGCTGGCTGGCGGAGCGGCGTTCGATTGGCTCAAAGAAGATTTTGCAGTATCGACCGTTTCCGGCATCGTTCTCGATCCATTCGCGCTGGTCTTTGCTGTTGGCTGCGGACTCAAGTCGCTCGGAGTTTTGCTTGCTGCTCGCGTCCGCGAACCAAAGTAAGGATTCAACGCAAAATAACTTCCCGACTTTTCACTTCAGCAGGCGGACCAAG
>CAYSFP010000016.1:0-54492 GCA_964430075.1 uncultured Planctomycetaceae bacterium
CGGCAAGGTCACCAAGAGCACTCCGATGGGAACGATTGATAATCCGCTCCATCCGCTTTCGATCGCCATCGGTTGCGAGGCGTCGTTCGTCGCTCGTTCGATCGACGTTCACATCAAGCATCTGGGCGAGACGCTGTGGCGGGCGGCCCAGCATCGAGGGACGTCGTTCGTCGAGGTGTACCAGAACTGCAACGTGTTCAACGACGGCGCCTGGGACTACGCCAAGGACCGCGACACCAAGGCCGACACCACGCTCGAGCTGCACCACGGCAAGCCGCTGATCTTCGGCAAGAACCGCGAGAAGGGCATCCGCCTGAACGGCATGAACCCCGAGGTGGTCGAGCTGGGCAAGGGCATCAGCGAGGACGACCTGCTGTTCCACGACGAACTGCTGCCCGAACCGAGCCTTGCGTACCTCTTGAGCCGCATGCGGTGGGAGGACGGCTTCCCCGAACCGATCGGCGTGTTCCGAGCCGTCACTCGGCCGCAGTACGACGACCTGATCAACGCCCAGATCGCCGAGGCGACGGCCAAGCGCGGCAAGGGCGACCTCGACGCGCTGTACAATTCCGGCGACACTTGGACGGTGAACTAGCCAGTAATGACTGAATGACGAAATCCGAATTCCGAATGCCGCAGCGCGGTAGGCCGCGCGCATTCTGGGTTCGTTCCGTCATTCGTCATTCGTCATTCGAGCTTCGTCATTCCGCCCATGATCCTCTGCCCCTATTGCGACGCCGAGAACATCGAAGGCGCCGACGTGTGCGACGAGTGCCAGCTCTCGCTCACGGACCTCAGCCTGCGCCCGCCGGCGACCGAGGTGGAGCGCGGACTGCTGCGCGACCGCATCGCGTCGCTCAAGCCGAAGCCGCCGATCGCCGTGGGGCCGGCCGAGCCGATCGGCGAGGTGCTGCACATGATGATCGCCCGCGGCGTGGGCTGCATTGTGGTGACCGAGGGCGGTCGCCTGTTGGGCATTTTCAGCGAGCGGGACGCCCTGATGCGGCTGAACGTCGACGCGGCGAAGATGGCGAGGCGGCCCGTCAGCGAGGTGATGACCGTCAACCCCGCGACGCTGCGCACCCGGGACAAGATCGCGTTCGCCCTGCACCGGATGAACGTCGGCGGGTTCCGCCACGTTCCGATCCTCGACGAAGAGGACAAGTTGGTGGGCGTCATCTCGATCCGCGACATTCTGAAATACCTGACGGCCCGCCATCCTGCGCAGCACTGACGGGCGGGTTTCTTCGCTTGATCTCACCGCAGAGGTCGCAGAGACAAGGCGGAGTTTGTCCGTCGATGGCGCAGCGCATCTGCAATGCTAACCGTCCAAGTCTTCGCCAGCTAAGCAGATTTGTTTGGAACAGGAGGTAACAGAGAGAACAGAGCTTAGGGACCTGACGCTTCTCTGTTCCCTCTGTTTCCTCCTGTTCAAAAACTGTGTGTGGTTCCTGCGGGCGACCTGGCGATGCCATCTGCGGACAAACTCCTTCGGTGACTCTGCGAACTCTGCGTGCTCCGCGGTAAAGTCTCTTAATTCTGCCTGTTGACCAGGGATAAGTAACGAGCGCGGGCGCGGCGTACAATGCTTTCGCACACACGCCCGCGGAGGTTTCATGTCGCACACGCAGGTCGATAAATCGGCGCTGACGCTGGACGAACGGATTCGCGCCCTGTTGGCCGACGGCCCGCCGGATTCCGACTCCTCGGCAGGCGACGCCGTGCAGCAGGCGATTGGGCTGGCCCGCAGGCTGCAGCGGCGCGCCCGGGAGCTGCAGACCTCGGCCGAGCGCCGCCAGCAGGCGGAGCTCGACCGGATGATCCAGTCGCCGTTCGACAAGGCGACGCTGGTCGAGATCACCGACCAGGCGTTCCGCGCCCGTTTGCCGCACCGGGCGGCCGATCAACTCGTGCACATTCTCGACGTGCAGGGCGTGCCGCGGTTCTTCAGCGCGCTGGACCGCACGCTGCTGCGGGGCTTTCAATCGTTCGGCGCCTATCTGCCCGGCGTGGCGATGCCGCTGGTCAAGGAGAAGATGCAGCACGAAACGGCCAACGTCGTGCTGCCGGCTGAGGAGGACGTGCTGCGCGAGCATCTCGCCGAGCGGCGCCGCGAAGGACTGCGGATGAACGTCAACTACCTCGGCGAGGCGCTGCTGGGGGAAGCGGAAGCCGAGCGGCGGCTGCAGTCGTATCTCGCGGCGCTGCAGCGGCCCGAAATCGAGGTGATGTCGGTCAAAATTTCGACGATCTACTCGCAAATTTCGCCGCTGGCCCGCCGGCACACAATCGACGTGCTGTGCGACCGGCTCGAACTGCTCTATCGCGCGGCCGCCAAGGGGAGTTACACGCGGGCCGACGGGACGGTCGTGCCGAAGTTCGTGTATCTCGACATGGAAGAGTACCGCGACAAGGCGATCACGGCCGCGGCGTTCATGCAAACGCTCGATCGGCCGGGGCTCCAGCACGTGCAGGCCGGCATCGCGCTGCAGGCGTACATCCCCGACTCGTTCGCGACGCAGCGGGAAATCACCGAATGGGCTCGCCGCCGCGTCGCCGCCGGCGGGGCGCCGGCGACGATCCGCATCGTGAAAGGCGCCAATATGGAGATGGAGCGCGTCGAGGCGTCCTTGCGCGGCTGGCCGCTGGCGACGTTCTCCGACAAGCTCGACACCGACGCCAACTATCACCGCATGCTCGAGTACGGCCTGCGGCCGGAGAACATCGCGGCGGTGCGACTGGGCGTCGCCTCGCACAATCTGTTCACGCTAGCCTACGGGCTGACGCTCGCCGCGGCGGCCGGCGCGCTGGAACACGTGCAATTCGAGATGCTCGAAGGGATGGCGAACCACCAGCGGCGGGCCCTGGTCGAGCTGGCCGGCGACATGCTGCTGTACGCCCCCGCGTGCCGGCAGGAGGACTTCATCAACGCGATCGGCTACCTCGTGCGGCGGCTCGACGAAAACACCGGCGAGAACAATTTCCTGCGGCACGCGTTCAACCTCGAAGTCGACGGCCCCGTGTGGCAGCGGCTGGAGCGCGGCTTCGTGGAAAGCTTTGCACGCATCGCGAAGCTCAGCGACGCGCCGCGGCGAACACAGGACAGGAGTCAGGAGTCAGGGGTCAGGAATCAGGAGCAATTGCGAGCCGGCTCGTCCCCGAGCCCGGCGCGCCCGAATAACTTCCCTCCGGCCCCCTCCCCCTCCGAGGGGAGGGTTGGGGAGGGGGGCGGAGCGGGTACACGCTTCCCCACCTCTCCCCCAACCCCTCTCCGTCAAGGAGAGGGGAGCGGAGGGGGATTTGGGAACGAGTCCGACACCGACTGGTCCTTGCCGCATCACACCGATTGGGCGGAGTCGATTCTCGAGCGTTGGCGACCACGGCATGGCGCCAGTGCGGCCGACGTCCCGCTGGTCATCGGCGGCGAAGAAGTCTTCGAACGCGACCCGCGCCCATCGCACGACCCGTCGCGCCCGGGCGTCGTCGTCGCCCACTACTGCCAAGCATCCGCCGACGACATCGAAGTCGCCATAGCGTGCGCGAAGAATGACCCCGACGGCTGGCGCCGCCGCAGCCCGCGGGAGCGGACCGAGACGCTTCACCACGTCGCCGACGAAATCGCCCGCCGCCGCGGCGACCTGCTGGGCGCGATGCTCGCCGAGGGCGGCAAGTTGCTCATTGAGGGCGATCCGGAGGTTTCCGAGGCGATCGACTTCTGCCGGTTCTATGCGCTGGCGGCGGAGGAGTTGTACGCGAACCCCGGCCTTGCGGCCGGGGCTAGGGGGGTGGCGGTTGTCGTGTCGCCGTGGAATTTTCCGCTGGCGATTCCCTGCGGCGGCGTGGCGGCGGCGCTGGCGGCGGGGAACACGGCGATCCTCAAGCCGGCGTCCGATACGGTGCTCATCGCGTATGAGCTGTGCCGGTGTTTTTGGGACGCGGGCGTGCCGCGCGCCGCCTTGCAGTTCGCCCCGTGCAGCGGATCGCGCGAGGGGCAGCAGCTCGTGTCGCACAACGCGGTCGACGCGGTGATCCTCACCGGCGGCACCGACACGGCGCTCGCGATGCTCGACAAGAAGCCCGCGATGCACCTGCTCGCCGAAACCGGCGGCAAGAACGCGACGATCGTCACGGCGCTTTCGGATCGCGACCTGGCGATCAAGAATGTGCTCCACTCGGCGTTCAGCCATAGCGGGCAGAAGTGCTCAGCCACGTCGCTGCTGATCCTCGAAGACGAGGTGTATCACGACGCCAAATTCCGCGAGACGCTGTGCGACGCCGTCGAAAGCCTGGCGGTCGGATCGGCGTGGGACCTGCCGACCAAGGTGGGTCCGCTCATTCGCCCGCCCAGCGGGGCGCTCGAGCGTGGGCTCAAGGATCTCGAAACCGGCGAATCATGGGCCGTTATGCCGCGGCTGCATGTCGATGGCAATCCGCACCTCGTGAGTCCCGGCGTCAAATGGGGCGTCGCTCCGCAGAGTTTCACACACTGCACCGAGCTGTTCGGTCCCGTGCTCGGCGTGATGCGGGCGCGCGATCTGCACGAGGCGATCGACCTGGTCAACGCCACCGGCTACGGCCTGACCAGCGGGCTGGAGAGTCTCGACGACCGCGAGCAGGAAACCTGGCAGCACGCCATCCGCGCGGGCAACCTGTACATCAACCGGCCCACGTCGGGCGCGATCGTGCTGCGGCAGCCGTTCGGCGGCATGGGCAAGAGCGCGTTCGGCCCCGGCGTGAAGGCGGGGGGGCCGAACTACGTGGTGCCGCTGATGCGGTTTGAAGAAAACCAGGTCACCGACCAAGTAATTCCTCCGGCCCCCTCTCCCTCCGCGGAGAGGGCTGGGGAGAGGGGCGACGCGGGTACACGCTTCACCACCTCTCCCCCCACCCCTCTCCGTCAAGGAGAGGGGAGCAGAGAAGCTGTAGGCCACCTTATCTCACTGCGACAAGCGCTCTCCTCACTTCATCCGCTCTCGCCGCTCACCGAGGCAGACCGCACGCGCTTGAAAGCCGCCATCGATAGCTATGCCCACTGGTCAACCACGGAGTTCTCCCACGCGCACGACCACTTCCGGCTCATCGGCGAGGACAACTTCCGCCGCTACCTGCCGATCGCCAACCTGTGGGTTCGCGTGCATCCCAACGATACGCCCTTCGAGGTGATCGCGCGGGCGAGCGCCGCGCGGATGGCCGGCTGCCGCGTGGTGATCAGCACGCCGCCAGAGCTTCACGGTCCCGCGCGCGACGCCGTCGACCTGCTCGACGCGCTCACCGACAGTTGGGCCGCGGCGATCGAGTTCGTCGAAGAGTCCGACGCCGAGTTGGCGGCGGCGATGAAATCCGGCCGCGTGGGCCGCGTACGGTACACGGCGCCCGAGCACGTGCCGGAGGCGATTCGCCGCGCGTCGGCCGAATCGATGGTCTACGTGGCCGACGCCCCGCCGCTGGCCCACGGGCGGATCGAATTGCTGTGGTATCTGCAGGAGCAAAGCCTGTCGCGCGTGTACCACCGCTACGGGAATCTCGGGCGCCGGGCGACAGAAACGCGGGCCTTCTGCCACTAAATAATCAGGGCTGGCGCGTGTTATAATTACTTGAAAGCCTGCGTTGCTACCGAGATTATGATCGCCACCACTCTTGAGTATGAAAAAGCCCAAGACGAGCTGCGCTCGTTGGAAGAGCGACTCGCCAAGCTGCAACAATCGCACGCCGTTGGCGCCAAGGGTTTTGTCAAGGCAGGAATTCGGAAAATGATTGCCCGCCTTCACGAAGAGTTGGCCGTCTTCGAAGGCAGCGAAGCGGCAAAAAAATCTTAAGGCCGCTCAAAGCAATCGAGCCGCTGGAGTAAGGCCATGCATCTTCATGTCGTCCGTGCCGAGTCCATCGACGGCCATCGCGTCCATCTCTGTTTCAACGATGGCCTTGACGGCGGAATCGACCTGGCGGGAGCCCTCGACGGACCGATTTTCCAGCCGCTTCAAGTCCACGACTACTTCAAGAACTTCAGCCTGACTGGCCATACGCTGAGTTGGCCGAACGGAACTGATTTTGCGCCAGAGTACCTTCACGATTTGGTCGCCGCCGGCGCGATCTCTTAGCCGCACGGGCCAGACGCCCGCCAACGGCCGCAAGCGTAGCAAGCAGCAACGTCCCCGGCTCCGGCACAACCGCCGATCCGCCCGCCGCAATCAGAGCTTGCTGCCACAGCAGAAAATCGTTGCCGTCGACGTCGCGATCGCGGTCGGCGTCGCCGTAGCGGATGCTGTCGACCTGCAGGCCGGTGGCGCCGAAATTTGCTTTGAGGATTTCAAGGTCGAGTTGGTCGACCGCGCCGTCGCCGTTGAAGTCCTCGAACTCCGTCACTGTGTAGCCCAGATCGCGCATCGACTGCACCGTGAACCGCGAAACAAACGGCTGGAGATAGTCCGGATCGATGGCGCCGGTCATCAGTTCCAAGCCCCGATCGCGGCCGTAGCGGTCGACGACGCCCACGCGGGGGTCCAGGTTCCAGGGATCAGCCGGATCGCCCTCCTGCGGGCTGCTGCGCATGAGCTGATCCCAGTGAGCGTTGGGCGTCCCGGCGTTGCCCGCATTCTCCACGGGCACGTAGGCGATGGTTTCATTGAATTCGGCCTGGTAGGCGGCCAGGCCGTGCGCTCCGGTGTACTGGAACGTGTTCGTCTCGTAGACGCCGTTGTTGACCCATTGTGTGCCGATGCCTAGCACATGGCCCACTTCGTGCGCCAGCAGTTCGTCGATGAAGTTGAGCCCGTTGGCGCCCGCGCCCTGCCAGTTGGCGAAGTTCTCGATCTCCAGCGTGTTGATGTTCACGAACCCGCTCGTGCTGAGCACGAAGCCGCCCTGCATCGTGGCGCTGGAGAAGCTTGCGGACGCGAGCCCCACATTGGTCGGATTGATCGTGATGGGAACGGTTGCAATGACAATGCCGGGCTGATACCCGGTGATCACCGTTTCCCACAGGGCTTCGACTTCGATGAGCGCGGCGTTAACGATCGCCAACTGGTTGTCGGTGAACGCTCCCGGATTGCTGATCGTGAACTGCAGATCGAACGCGCGGGCCCGGGCCGCGCCGCTGGCCGCGAGCAACAGAATTAACAGCCAACGTGTCAAGGTTTTGTTCAAGCGGATGCAGCGATTGAAAACTTGAGCCGGCGCCGCCGCGACGGACCATGAGAAACGCGGCGGCGATTGACGAAGGAGTTCCCCGTTGGGACCGGGGGGCGCCGCGACCGAACAGGCGGGATTCTCGTAAAAGCTTATGGTATCATGCGGCCTGAAAAGGCGTCAAAAGCTGGGCTGCAGCGGGTGGGGTTTCATCCAGGTTTTTCCCTCAGGACCAGCCGCACCAGGCGGCACAACTCTCATGGCCGATACGTTTGTGGCAACCCGCGCGCTGCCTGCCCAGGATTTCGAGCCGCAGTTGCTGGCCGCCCTGCGGCGCTACTGGGGCTACGATTCCTTCCTGCCGCTGCAGGCCGAGGCGATGCAGTCGGCCATGAGCGACCGGGATTCGGTCGTCGTGCTGCCCACCGGCGGTGGCAAGAGCCTGTGCTTCCAGGCGCCCGCGGTGTGCCGCCCCGGGCTGGCCCTGGTCGTCTCGCCGCTCATCTCGCTGATGAAGGACCAGGTCGACGCCCTGCGGGCCTGCGGCGTCGCGGCGGCCACGGTCAACAGCACGCTCAGCTACGCCGAGCGCCGCGCGGTGGCCGACCAGATCGCCGCCGGCGAGCTCAAGCTGCTCTACGCCGCGCCCGAGCGGCTGCTCGCGCCCCGCACCCTGGAGTTCCTCAAAGGCGTGCGGCTCTCGCTGATCGCGGTCGACGAAGCCCACTGCATTAGCGCCTGGGGACACGACTTCCGCCCCGAATACCGCGGGCTGCGGGCGCTCAAGGAAGCGTTCTCCGGCGTCGGCGTTCACGCCTACACGGCGACGGCCACCGACCGCGTGCAGCGCGACATCGCCGAGCAGTTGGGACTTGTCGAACCGCAATTCCTGGTGGGATCGTTCGACCGCCCGAACCTGGTTTTTCGCGTGAAGCCCGCGGCCAATCGCTTCCAGCAGGTTTGCGACCTGGTGAAGCAGCGCCGCGGCGAGTCGGGCGTCGTGTACTGCATCAGCCGCAAAGAGGTCGACAAGACGGCCGCCGCGCTCGCGGCCCTTGGCTACAAGGCTGTGCCGTACCACGCCGGCCTGACGGACGACGAGCGGCATCGCAATCAGGATGCGTTCCTCCAAGAGCAGGTCGACGTCGTCGTCGCGACGGTGGCGTTCGGCATGGGCATCGACAAGTCGAACGTCCGCTACGTCATCCACGCCGGCATGCCGAAGTCGCTCGAGCACTACGTGCAAGAAAGCGGCCGCGCCGGGCGCGACGGTCTCGAGGCGGATTGTCTGCTGCTACACAGCGGCCGCGACGCGGCGGTGTGGCGGATGCTGATCGACAAGGGCGATCCTGACGCCGCGGCCGGCGCCCGCGAGGCGCTCAACGCCATGGCGGGTTTCTGCTCCGGGACGGTTTGCCGGCACCGGGCCTTGGTGGAACATTTCGGCCAAGACCTGGATCGCGACAACTGTGGCGCCTGCGACGTGTGCCTCGGCGAGCTCGACGTGGTGGACGAGCCGCTCGTGCTCGCCCAGAAAATCCTCTCCTGCGTTGCGCGATTGGGCGAGCGGTTCGGCGGCGATTACACGGCCAAGGTGCTCGCCGGCTCCGAAGAGCAGCGCATCGTCGAGGCAGGCCACGACCAGCTCAGCACGCACGGCCTGCTGGCCGACCATCCGCACAAGGCGATTCGCGGCTGGATCGATCAGCTCGTCGCACAGGGCTTTCTCGAGAAGACAGGCGAGTACAACACGCTGTCGCTTACCGAGAGCGGCCGCGGCGTGCTCCGCGGCCAGGGCCAGCCGAAACTGTTGCAGCCGGCGAAGCGCGAGCGGGCCGAGCGCCTGCGAGGCGACGTGGCCGCAGATTCTTGGGACGGCGTCGACCGCGATCTGTTCGAGCAATTGCGCGGACTCCGCACGCGCTTGGCGAACGAGCGCGGCGTCCCGCCGTACGTCGTCTTCGGCGACGCGGCGCTGCGCGACATGGCCCGGCGCCGACCGAGCACGCTCGAAGGATTTCTCGACGTGCGCGGCGTGGGGCAGCAGAAACGCGACGAGTACGGCGAGGAGTTCATCGCGGCGATCGTCGGCTATTGCGCCGCCGCGGGCGTGGCGGTCGACGTCGCGGCGGCGCCGTCGGAAGAAGACCGCCGGGGGACGTCCGATCGACGGTCGCCAGCGGGCGATGCAGCCGAGGGGCCGACGGCGTCAGCGCTGGCCGCGTTCGCGCACTTTCGCCGCGGGGCGTCGATCGAGGAAGTCATGCAGCAACTGGGCCGTGCTCGTTCGACCGTCGCGGGCTACCTGAACCAGTATCTTCGCCACGAGCAGGTGATGGACCCCAGCCCGTGGATCAACGGCGAGCTGGCCCGCCGCATCGAGTCGGCCATCGACGAAGTCGGCTGCGAACGCCTGAAGCCGATCTTCGAGCGCCTCAGCGGCAACGTGCCCTACGACGACATCCGCATCGTGGCCACCTGCGTCGCCAATCGGATGGCATCATGATTGTAACAAACCTCCGGCTCCCTCCCCTCGGCGGGGAGGGCTGGGGAGGGGGGACGAAGTGGGTACAAGGTTGGCCAGTAAGTCGACGCGACTGCAGCGCATGTACCTGATTCATCACCCCTAATCCTCCCCATCAAGGGGAGGGAACCGGAAGATCGACGTAGACGTATTCCTCTCGCGATGATCAAGCATTTGGATAGATGCTCGACTCACGGAAACCTAGCGGAAATCCTCACACAGCAAGGAGCGCACTCATGATCAGTTTCCTCTGGTTCATCCTGATCGGCGCCTGTGCGGGGTGGCTCGCCGGCCAGATCATGCGCGGCGGCGGCTTCGGGGCGCTGGGAAATATCATCATCGGCGTGATCGGCGCCATCATCGGCGGCCTGATCGTCCGCCTGGCCGGCTTCAGCGCCACGAACACCCTGGGCGAGCTCATCTCCGCCACGATCGGCGCGATCATCCTGATCCTGCTGCTGCAGAAGTTCGGCCGCCGCGCGTAGGGTGCGTGAAACGCACCAATGGCCTTGCCCACGTCGACCGACTTGTTCTCGCGAATCGGTGCGTTGCACGCACCCTACCCAACGCCGCCGGCGGGCTCGATGTGGACTAGCGCGTCCAGCACGTGCAGGTCGGCCGCCAAGAGCGCGTCCTTCACCGCGTGGGCGATTCGGTGGCCCTCGCGCACCGGCAGCTCGCCGTCGACTTCGACGTGAATGTCCACGAGCCAGCCCAGCCCGCTGCGGCGGGCGCGGCAATCGTCGATGCCGGCGACCCCGTCCACGGCGCCGGCGATCGCGCGGACCCGCTCCAGCGTGTCGTCGCGCGGCGCCGCGTCGAGCACTTCCCGAAGCCCGTTGCGCAGCAGCCGGCCGCCGTTAAGCGCGATGAGCCCGCACGCGAAGAGCGCCGCCCAATCATCGGCCGCCTCGTATCCCGGACCGCCCCACAGGGCAATGCTGATGCCCACCGCGGCGGTGAGTGACGTGAGCGCATCGCTGCGATGGTGCCAGGCGTCGCTCTCGACCGCATGGCTGCCGATGTCGCTCGCGGTGCGCACCAGCCGGCGAAACAGCAGCTCCTTGGCGATCACCACCACGGCCAGCACGGCGAGCGTCCACGCCGCGGGCGCCCGGTGCGGTTGCAGGATTTCCCGCACGCTCTGCACGGCCAGCACCAAGGCGGTCGCCAGCAGACCGGCGGCAATCAGGAGGCCCACCAGGGCCTCGGCCTTGCCGTAGCCGTAGGGAAACCGCCGATTCGGATCGGCGGCGGAAACTTTGAGTCCGCCCCACACGGCCAGGGCGCTGGCGATGTCGAGCAGCGACTCGACGCCGTCGGCGATCAGCGCGTAGCTGTGGCCGACAACGCCGCTGAAGATTTTCACGGCGCCGAGCGCTGCGCTGACGCCCATGCCGACCAGCGCCGCCCGGACGCCCTGCTGCGCTTTGGCGGCCGCCTCGGCGCGGGCATCGTCGGGCGTGGGAGGCGTGGTCATCGATCGCTTGCCTTGTGTAGGGTGCGTGAAACGCACCAAACTCGCGAGAACATCCATTCGCCCCGGCAGGACCATTGGTGCGTTTCACGCACCCTACTTGGGCCGCGGCGATTCGCGGTCAAATCACTGGGCGTTGCGATCGACTACAATACGTTCGTCGTCGACGCCACTCCATAGGCCAAGTTACCGCGTCTGTTACCGGACGCGAATTGGCCGTCTCTCCAGAGACGGCCCAACGATTCCATGCCCTCCTTCCGCCTCACGACGATCCTCTGGGCGATGGCCCTGCTGGCTGCCTCGATGGCGACGTTCGGGTCCCTGGGAATCTTCGTTGCATGCGTCCTCTTGGCGGCCTGGGCCGCGGTCTTTCGCACGCCCCGTACAACGATCAGCGAATGGTGCGTGATCATCGCGGTCGCTGTCGTGTTGATTCTACTTCTGCTGCCCCCGTTTGACGTTGGACGCGAGTCTTCACGTCAAGCGCAATGCATCAACCACTTGCATCAGGTGACGAAAGCCCTGCAGATCCACGAAAGAATGCAGGACTCGTTCCCGGCGGCGCGCGGGAGCGAGAATGCGCCTCCGCACAGTTGGCGCCTCGCCATCCTGCCTCAAATTGATGAACAGTCGCTCTGGCAGTCCTACCGTTTCGACGAGCCCTGGGACAGCCCGCACAACTCTCTCGTCGGCGATACACCCGTCAACCTCTTCGCCTGCCCGAGCGACCCGACGCATTCGCTCCAGTCGCGCACGAACTACCTGGCGGTCGTTGGGCCAGAGGCCGCCTGGCTGCCGGAGCGCGGCCGCGCCAGGGACGAGTTCAAAGACGGACTCTGGCAAACCATCCTGCTGATTGACGTACCGGGGCGCGATGTTCCGTGGTCGCAGCCGGCCGACCTTACGTTCGAAGAGGCCGTCGATCTGTTGACGACGGCGCCATCGCAAACGCCCCACTCCCGCACGCGAAATCCCGGCTTCTTCTACAAAGATGACCAGCAAGGCGTCCTCGTCGCGTTCGCCAACGGGCGGGTCGATTTCCTCCACCTGCCGCTCTCGAAGGATCTGGCCACCGCGCTGCTCACGATCGACGGCGGCGAAACAATCGACGAGAACCAACTGAATCGCCTTACGCAGCCGCAATTGGACCTGGCCAAGTGCTACGCCTTCGCCGGATTTGTTGCATTGGCCGTGGCGCCCGCCTGGCGGCTCCTGCGGCGCCCCCGGCAGCGTGCATGATATTCGCAAATCCCGCCGGCCCACGTAGGGTGCGTGAAACGCACCACCTCGCAAGAACAAATCCGTCGCTCCGGCAGGACCATTGGTGCGTTTCACGCACCCTACTTGCTTACGGAATGTAGCTGATGGCGTCGGTGAAATCAGTCGCGTAGCCCGCCTGATCGATGAGGATTAATGCCTCCAATAATTCTCGGACGCTGGCGCCGCCGCGGACCATGAGAACGCCGGGCGAACGGCCGCCAGCGTCGAGGTGCTGCTGCAAGTGGGCGGACATGGTGCGTCGATCTTGCGTTACCAGCAGGCATGTTCGCGCTGGGTCCACTGCAGGATGGCGGCATCGGACGAGCCGAGGGGCAGGTCAGGGACGTCTCCTACGCACACGACGTCGAGCGAGCCGTCCGTGCGGAGGTTATAGCGCTGAATCGCCTTCCACAAAGGACCCCGGAAATGCTCGTCCAGAAGGAAGGCATGCGCCATCGGCTACGGCGATTGCGAGGAGGCCGGCGACAGTCCCTCGGCGAGCCGCTGACGCAATGCGGTGAGATCCACGATTTGCCCCTTCGCCCGTTGGCCCGCGCGCTCGCCGGCGCAGCGAGCCACGTACGCATCGACCTCGTCTTGATGATCCAAGTAAAACGCAATCACGCGGTGAACAAGCGAAAGCGAAAGCGTCGGAAATCGACTCGCCAGCATCTCCGCAGAGTCGCCGTTATTGTAGGCGTCGACCAGATGCTCAAGCTCCAGGCGATGGCCGGCAATGCGGATCTCGCCTTCGGATTCAGTGAGGAAGTCGGGAAGGTCCATAACACAATTATAGCATGAACGCTGGATTGGCAGCACGACAATTCCCGTAGGGTGCGTGAAACGCACCAACTCCCGTACCACCACCTCGCGAGAACAAACCCATCGCTCCGACAAGACCCTTGGTGCGTTTCACGCACCCTACTTGGCTCTTGACGCGCCGTCAGTAAATTGTATTATTATATTAATACAATCGCTTCCCGCGTGTACTCCGCGCTCCCATGCACATCCACATCGCCAACGACGGCGTCCCCATCTACCTGCAGATCGTCGCTCAGGTGAAATACCTGGCGGCGTCCGGTCGGCTGGCGCCGGGCGACGAAATGCCGCCGATCCGCGTGCTGGCCGAGCAATTGCTCATCAATCCCAACACCGTCGCGCGGGCCTACCGCGAGCTGGAAGCCGCCGGCGTCGTCGAGAAACGTCGCACCGCCGGCACCTACGTCTCCGAGCAAGGCTCCCCGCTCGCCCGCCGCGAGCGGATGAAGATTCTCACCGAGCGCGTCGACGCCCTGCTCGCTGACGCGCGGCAGATGGACGTCGCCTTCGACGACGTGCTGAAACTCATCGAGCGCCGCCAGGCGGCCATGCAATCGACCGTCACCGAGGCTTAGACCGAGGGCCCATCTCATGCACGACTCGTTTCCATCAGCCGCCCCGTCCATTGTGGACGTTCAGAGGTTGTCGCGGACTTTCGGCGCCGCCAAGGCGCTGGATGACGTGTCGCTCGTCGTCCCCCGGGGCGGCGTGTTCGGGCTCATCGGCGCTAACGGCGCGGGGAAGACCACGCTCATCAAGCACCTGCTCGGCATGCTCCAGGCCGAAGCGGGCAGCGTCCGCGTCTTCGGCCTCGACCCGGTGCAAAACCCCGTCGGCGTGCTCGGGCAGATCGGCTACCTGTCCGAGGATCGCGACCTGCCCGACTGGATGCGCGTGGGCCAATTGATGCGCTACACGCAGGCGTTCTTTCCCACGTGGGACGAGCGCTACGCCGACGAGTTGCGGGAGGCGTTCGACCTGAATATCAACGCGCGTATCAAGAACCTCTCGCGCGGACAGCGGGCGCGTGCGGGACTGCTTGTTGCGCTCGCCCACCGCCCTCCCTTGTTGGTACTCGACGAGCCGTCGTCGGGGCTCGACCCCATCGTGCGCCGCGACATCCTCGCCGCCATCATCCGCACGATCGCCGAGGAAGGCCGCACCGTGCTCTTCTCGTCGCACCTGCTCGACGAAGTGGAGCGCGTCGCCGATCGGATCGCGATCATCGACCGCGGCCGCGTCCTGCTTACCGCACCGATGGACGAGATCAAGGAAACGCACCGCCGCGTCACGCTGCGCTTCGGCGGACCCGTCGAGACGCCGCCGTCGCTGGTGGGCTCGCTGTCGTACGCCGGCGCGGGCGCCGAGTGGAGCTACATCTGCAGCGGTGAAAGCCAGCAACTGCGCCACGCGGCCGAAGCGATCGGCGCAACCGTTGTCGACGACGCGGCGCTCTCGCTCGATGAAATCTTCGTCACCCGCGTGGGAGCCTAACAACAAGACCAAGACCAAACTGGGTGGCACGCCCCAGTCTTCGCAGGGCGTGGTCGAATTGCCGGGTGACTTCGATTCACCCCCACGCCCTGCGGAGGACCTTGGGCGTGCCACTCCGACTGTAACGACCTGCAAACAAACCTACTCTTCCATCCGAGTCCCCCATGCGATCCCTCCCCGCCGCCATGACTTGGGAACTGCTGGCCCGCGGCCGCTGGAGCCTGCCGGCCGCAGCGCTGGGGGCGCTCGCGCTGCCGGCGATCGTGCTCGCCGCGTTGCGGCTCGAGGGCGCCCTGGAACCTCGCGACGAGACCATGCTGACGATGCACATGGTCATGGTGCAAGTGAATATCGCCATGTTCGCCACGGCGCTCATCGGCGTCGGCTGGAAAGTCTCGACGCTGTACGCCATGCCGGCCACGGCCGCCACGTTGGCGACGTGGCGACTGATCCCCGCGATGGCGCTGATGTTCGCCGAGACCCTCGTGTGGACCGGCGCGCTCAACGCCCTGTTCGATCTCGATTGGCCGCTGTGGTGGCCGGCATTGCTGGGCGCCACGGCGGTGGCCGCGGTCGAGGCGGCCGCCTGGATCGCCGAGCGGTCGCGTTGGATCGTGCTGACGCTGGTGATTGCGGGCGGCGCGCTTAGCTTGGCAATCTATGTACGATACGGCGCCTCGCTCAGCAGTTCGACGCCTACTTGGCCGGCGGTGACGGCGCTTGAAATCGCGGCACTGCTTGCCTTGATTGTGACGTCCTTCGCCGTGGCCACGCGCGGCGTGGCCCGCAACCGTCGCGGCGAGGCGCCCTTCTCGACCGATCTCATGGCATGGATCGAACAACTCCTCGATCCGACGCCCGCGCCGCGCCCGCCGTTTCGCACCGCCGGGCATGCGCAGTTCTGGTTTGTGTGGAACAAAGGCTGGTTGATGCCCATGATCGTCGGCGTGGTACTGACGATCTGCCTGATCACTTGGCTGTTCTCGGGCCACAATGCCAACCAGCTCGTCGAAGGAGCCTGGATCCTTAGCCGATTCATGCCGGCGATCGCGCTGATAGGCGGCACGGCGATGGGCAATGCCGGCACGTCCACTGACTACGTGATGGGACATTTCATAGCCACGCGCCCCGTCACCAGTGCACACTTCGCACGCATTACGCTGCGCGCCGGTGCCGCGAGCCTGCTGTTGGCTTGGACGATGTGGATGGCAGCGATCGCGGTGGTGTACGCCGCGCTCACAATCTTCGGACAGGTGCCGGCGACGCTCGTTCCACCGAATCTCGACTGGCGCGAGCTGCCGGCGAGTCTCCTCGGCTCATGGGTGGTCTTCGGCGTTTGGGGTTCCGCCCTGCTGACGGGCCGCTCGCGACCGTTTCTGCGGCTTCTCGCCGAGTTGAGCGCGGCATACATCGGCCTGATGGTGTTCGGGAGATTCTTCATGTCGCCCTCGGCCCGCGAGTTGATGCTGCAGGTCGTCATTGGATTGGCCGGCGTCGTGCTGGTCGGCGTCACGGGTTGGCTCTTCGCCGCCGCGTGGCGACGCGGACCATTGATGGCCGGACCGTGGGGTCAGCGCTGGCAATCTGGCTGCTACTGGTTGCGGCAGGCGCGATGCTGTTTCCGATGACCGCGGAGATTCCCAAGTCGACCTACGTACTGGTTACGGGCCTGCTGGCCCTCGTCGTCGCCCCGGCAGCGGCCGCCCCCCTGGCGGTCGCCTGGAACCGTACACGTTAGACCCGGAAACGCCCCGTCCCCCTCGGCACTCGATTTTCCCCGCGCACTCTGAAACGGTCAGTTGCGTAGGGTGCGTGAAACGCACCAACTCACGTAAAACACGTGAAACGCACCGACTTGTGAGATCAAATCCGTCGCTCCGGCGAGACCATTGGTGCGTTGCACGCACTCTACTTGCCGCGGCATCTTGTCGAAATCCTTCGCGAAATCTGCTACCTTCGTGCTGCTCGCTCACGCTCCTCTTCGACTCCCCTCGCATCCTGGAGACCTCCCATGCGAAGTGCTGTGACCTGCGGCAGACTGTCCGCGCTCGTGGCCCTTGCGATTTCCGCGCCGTCGGCTCGCGCCGAAATCCAGACGCTCTTCCGCGGCGCCAGCTACACCGAGGCCGCAGCCGCCGAGAAGCTGGCCGGCATGGCCGCCGAGTTCAACTCCGCCGACGAGTGGCAGGCTCGCGCCGAGCGGCTGCGCGCCGGCGTGCGCCGCGGCATGCGACTCGAGCGGCTGCCGCCGGCCTCGCCGCTCAATCCCATCCGCCATAGCGTGTACAAGGGCGACGGCTACACGGTCGAGAACGTCGCCATCGAAACGCTGCCCGGCTTCTGGTCGACCGGCAATCTCTATCTGCCGGAGAAGATTGACGGGCAGACGGCAGGCATCCTGTGCCCCCACGGCCATGCGCCCAACGGCCGGCTGGCGGCGTACACGCAAACGCGCTGCGCCGCGCTGGCCCGCATGGGCGCCGTGGTGTTCGCCTACGACATGGTCGGCTACGGCGAGTCGCAGCCCGTGCCGCACCGCCACAGCGAAACGCTGCGGCTGCAGACCTACAACAGCATGCGGGCCGTCGATTTTCTGCTCTCGCTCGGCATGGTCGACGAGAACCGGCTGGCCGTCACGGGCGAAAGCGGCGGCGGTACGCAGTCGTTCCTCCTGTCGTGCGTCGACGAGCGGATCGACGTGTCCGTGCCCGTCGTGCAGGTGTCGGCCCACTTCTATGGCGGCTGCATGTGCGAAAGCGGACTGCCGATTCACAAATCGGCGGAGCACGAGACCAACAATGTCGAGATCGCCGCGTCGTTCGCCCCCAAGCCGCAACTGATCGTCTCCGACGGCGGCGACTGGACGAGCAACGTCGACCGCGTGGAGTTCCCGTATATCCAGCGCGTGTACGGATTGCTAGGCGCGGGGGACAACGTCGAGAACGCCCACTTCGCCGACGAGGGCCACGACTACGGCCCGACGAAGCGCGCGGCCATGTACCGGTTCATGGCGAAACACCTGGGCCTCGACCTGTCGCGGATCGAGAACGCCGCGGGCGAGATCGACGAGAGCTTTTTTGAAGCTCGCGAGCCGGCGGACCTGCACGCGTTCACGGCCGAGCACCCGCGGCCGGATGGTGCGCTCACCGACGCGGAAGCGGTGATTGGGCAGTTGGATCGACGGGAGTAGTCGTGCGCTGGGCGGAGTGATGGGCGCCTCCCGCGCAGCGCCAACCCTTGGCTCGCGCCAAGGGCTATCGCCCCTCGATTGTCATCCGTCTCCTGACTCCTGACTCCTGATCCCTGATCCCTGATCCCTGACTCCTTCCCCCATGTCCCGCACCCGCCTCGCCCCGTCGCCGACCGGCGCGTTGCACCTCGGCAATGCCCGCACGTTCCTGGTGAACTGGGCGCTGGCGCGGCAGCGCGACTGGGACATCGTGCTGCGAATCGAAGACCTCGACGGCTCGCGGATCAAGCCGGACGCCGCGGCCGAGGCGATCGACGTGCTTGCCTGGCTCGGCCTCGATTGGGACGAAGGCCCGCACGAGCAGCGTGCGGAGCTGGCGCCCTACCGCGAGGCGCTGGCCGCGCTCGCCGCAGCCGGCGAAGTCTATCCCTGCCGCTGCACGCGCCGCGAGATCGAAGCGGCGTCGCTCTCGGCGCCGCACGCCGACGAGCACGAACTGCGTTACCCCGGCACGTGCCGGCCGCGGCAGCCCCTCTCCCCCGAGGGGAGAGGTTGGGTGAGGGGCGGCGCATTGGACTTCCCAAAGCAGAGCGGATCGGATGCTGACCCCACAGCGCCGCAAATCCCTCCCCTAGCCCCTCCCTTCAAGGGAGGGGAATTGGGAGCGGCTTGGCGCCTTTGCGTTCCCGAAGGCGTCGCCGAGTTCGACGACGCCTTTGCCGGCCGTTACCGGCACGATGTGCAAACCGCCACCGGCGACTTTCTCGTGGCGACCAAGGAGGGCCTACCGAGTTACCAGCTCGCGGTGGTCATCGACGACGCCCGCCAGCGGATCGACCACGTCGTGCGCGGCGACGACCTGCTCGCCTCAACGCTCCGCCAGCGGCTGCTGCAGGAGCGGCTCGGCCTCGCGCCGCCTGAGGAGTACATCCACCTGCCGCTGGTCGTCGGCCCCGACGGCCGCCGGCTCGCCAAGCGCCACGGCGACAGCCGCATCGCGCACTACCGTGCGCTCGGCGTCTCAGCCGAGCGGATCATCGGCCTGGTGGCCGAGTGGTGCGGCCTGGGCCCGCGCCGGGAGATGACGGCCTGCGAGTTCGCCCGCGAGTTTCTGCTGGAGCGCATGCCGCACGAGCGGGTCGTGTTCACGGCGGCGGACGACCAGTGGCTGCGAAACGCGACGTAGCTTGCCGGAATCGGCGGCGGCAAGCTATGCCGCCTCCTTTTTCTCGTCGTCTTCATCCGCTGACTCGCCGCCGGCGTCGTCATCCGCCGACTCAGCCGACGTCGCCTTGGACTTTGATTCCAGATCCTTCAGCGTCCCCTCGATCTTCTCGTACTTCTCCCGCAGCTCGCGCAACTCGCGGCGCAGCTCGCTGACTTCCTTGGGAGCGAATTGCGCATCGCGGTCGAGCGCCTCCAGCGCCCGCCGGGCCGCTGTGCGGATGCGGGCGTGCTGCCCTTCCTCGGCAAACGGCTCGAGGATCACGCGGGCCCGCGGATCCTTAAGCCGACCCAAGGCGCCGATCGCCGCGGTGCGTAGCGCCATCCGCGGGTGGTCGAGATACTCGACCAACGCGTCGTAAGCCGCCTCGCGCCGCCGGCCGCGCTGCGACAGGTCCGCCAGCGCGTCGAACGCTTCGGCGAGCTCGTTTGGAATCAAGTCGCCGTTGCGCTCGGACACAATCTCCAAGAGTTCGTCGGCGAAGTCCGTATCCCGCGCGTCGCGAATCGCGCGGATTGCGGCCAGGAACCGCTCGTTGTTGAACGACCGGCTGTCGAGCGCGTCCTCAATCAGCTCCGCGGCTTCTTCGTCGTTTGAATACTTGCCCAAGGCCCCGATCGCCACGGCCGCGACCACCGGCAGCTCGTCGTCGTCGGCCGCCACCGCGCGGAGCTTGGCGCGAGCCGCGTCGTTGTAGCAGCGCGCCAATTCCTCGCACACGTGGCGCCGCACGCGAACGTTGTCCTGCCCATCCACGCCGTCGCACAAGGCTTCGATCGCCTCGTCGGTCCCGATCGTCCGCAGCGCCGTCGCGGCTGCACGCCGCACGCCCTGGAACGGATCGCTGGTGAGCCGCCCCGCCAGCGCCTCGACCGGGCCGTTCTTGTCCTTTTTGCCGAGCGCTTCGCACGCCAGCAGCCGGCCCATCATGTCGTCGTCGTTGTCGAGCTGGGCCAGCAGCATCGCCTCCGGCAGGTCGAACGAGACGCTCGCCAGCAGCGTGTAGTCGGGGTCGAACCGCACGGTCTGCGGCTCTCCCGGCAGGGCAACATAGAAATCGTGCTGTTTGCGATGAATCGTGACCGGCTCGTCGATCGTCTTGCCGTCGACGATGAAACGCAGCTTCGTGGGCAGCTCGAACAGCAGCACGTCATTGGAGACGTCCTGCGTCTGCTTCACGGTGACGTGGGCCAGCTTTTCCTTGGCCAGCCACTTGTATTCGATGGAAAGCTCCGGCGCCCCGCCGTGGTACAGCCACTGGTCGAAGAACCGGTCCAGCGGCTGGCCGCTCAGCTCCTCGAACACTTCGCGCAGGTCCTCACTCTCGACGCTGTCGAGGGCGTGCCGCTCGAGATACGCGTGAATCGCCTTGCGGTACAGCTCCTCGCCGAACTGGCTGCGGAGCATGTGCAGCACCCAGCCCCCCTTGGGGTAGCTGCGGTGGTCGAACTGCTCCATTGCCTCCTTGTAGCCGCGGAAGACGATGGGCCGCTTGTCGTCCTTCTTGGCCAGGATTTCGCCCGCGTCTTCGTGCAGGCCGTACAGCAGCGCGTCGCGGCCGAACTTATGGCCTTCGTACAGGAGCGTGTAGTAGGTGGCGAATCCCTCGTTCAGCCACAGGTGGCTCCAGTCCTTGCAGGTCACGTAGTCGCCGAACCACTGGTGGGCCAGCTCATGGGCGTTGAGCCCCCTGGCCCTGGCGGCGCCGCTGTCGTCGTTCTCGTGGTCGTACACGGTGCGCTGCGTGAGCGTCGTGAGCGTCGTGTTCTCCATGCCGCCGAACATGAAGTCGCTCACCGTGCACTGGTCGTACTTGTCCCACGGATAATCGAGGCCGATTTCCTCTTCGAAGAACTTCATGATGTCGGCCGTGTCGCGAAAGGCGTTGATCGCATGCTCGGCCCGCGACGGCTGCGTGTAGAACCCGAGGGCGACGTCGCGATAGCTGTCGTCGAGCTTGGTGAGATGGCCGGCGACGAAGCAAATGAGGTACGTCACGTGCGGCTTGCGCTGCAGCCAATGGTAAGTCTTCAGCTCGCCGTCGTCGCTGAGTTCCTCGGCCTGCAATACGCCGTTGGACACGACGGTCATGTCGGCCGGCACGTGGCAGATGAGCTCGGTGCTGGATCGCTCGTTGGGGTAGTCGAAGCAGGGGAACCAGTTGCGGGCCTCGTGCGTTTCCCCCTGCGTCCAGCAGTGCGCGTCGCTCTCGGGATAGCCCATCTCCGGCGTGCGGAAGTACAGGCCCGCCACTGGCTCGGCCGAGTAGTCGATCTCGACGTACGCCTCGGCGTCGACGGGCACCTGCTCGGCGAACGTGATCGTCACGTGCTTGGCGTCGGCCGACCAATCCTCCACTTTGTGCGACGAGCGGACCTCGCTCACCTTCAGCTCGATGCCGTCGAGCCGCAGCTCTTCGAGCGGCTTCGAGATGGGCTTGAACTTCAGCGTGGCCGTGCCCGAGACGGTGCGCCGCTTAAAATCGGGCGTCACATCCAATTTGATGTGCTCGACGTCCACCTGCCGGTCGGGCGCGTAGCGGCGAATCGGGGCGCCGTCCTCGCCCAGGGAATCCTGCGCCGCCGCGATGACCGCCGCCTCCGCCTGGCAGTAGCGGCACACGTGGCCGAATTCGTAGGCTGCCGCCGGAAGAGGAACGCTTGCAGCCGCGACCAGCGCCAAAATCGCGCCCGGCGCCTGGGCAGGCAGAAACATGATGCGAATGGGCTTCGAGACGGTGCGGAGGACGTCGATCATGGGCGTAGCACGGCAAGAGGCGCAGGGTGAGTGAGACATGTCAGCAATCGCTTTGCGACGCAACCGCGGCAAGCGAAGGCGTAACGATGGCCCTCCTGAGAGAGGGCGGCCGGTCGCGACGGGTTCGACCCCCAATTGTAGCTCGGCGTCGCCCGGCTGGCTGCCAGCGAAATTGGCCCAAGAGCGCGGTTTTGCAGCCTCGCAGCGGTCCAGCCGCCTCAGGCGGACACGAGCCCGTCTCGGATCGCGCGACGCGTAAGCTCGGCAGCCTTATGCACGCCCAGCTTCCGCATCAGGCGCGATTTGTGATTGTCGATGGGTGCTGCGGGCAAGTCCCAGCCGTTCCGCACACTCGGCCACGGTGCAACCCTGAGCCAGCAGCTTCCAAACCTCCCGCTTGCGGCGTGAGACGACCGCCGCCGAGCCCGTCTTCGACGCGAGCATTAACTTCCGACCGCCTGCCGTGCGGCGGATGCGACCGGCCAAGGCAGGATCGACGACGCGCCGGCCAAACGCCAGGATCTGCGTGAGCGCCGCGGCCAGCGCCTGGGCCCCGGCTGCCCGGCTCATGTAGCTCGCCGCCGGCTCGGAGAGCAGTTCCACCAGGCGCGCCTCCAGCGGGCAACGATCGAGCACAAGCAAATGACTGATGTGGCGCGAGCGCAGCGCCGCAAGTCCGCGCATTATCGCATCGTCCGCGACGATCGGATCGACGACCAGCAAGCTTGGCCGCCACGCCTCGCACCGCCGCATGCCGGCATCCAGACAGACGGCCGACTCGACCGCGTCGCACCGCACGTGCGTGCGGCACCACAAGACGAGGACGTCGCAGTCCAACTGATTGGAGAGGATCCACAGCACGTTGGCAGGGCGGCGGGTGTACCAAGGATCTGCGGCGTCGACGTACACATGCATAAGTTATGTGGCCAAGCTGGAAAAAGAGTTGCGGGGGAGCCATGATCGTGCCCTCCACGCTGCTCATTGCGATAGCACGAACCGCCGCGCCAAGGAACCGCCATAAACGTGGGGTGTTCGCCCCACGGATTCGCGCAACGCCGAGATTTCTCGGTCAGGCGTCGCATCCGTGATCGTTGCGCCCGAGGCCAGCGGTGTCAGCCGTCTGTCACTCTGGAAACGCGTGAATCCGCCTATCCGTTAGTAATGCGGCGGCTTCTCGTGAGGCAGGTCGCCTTCCTCGCGCGCGGCGGACAGCCGCTGAAGCGCCGTCCGGCACTGGGCGAGCTCGGCCGCCAGAGCGTCCAGCTCGCGCCGATGATCGAGCGCCACGCCGCTCAGCTCGTCGATATGCCGCTGCTGAAACATCAGCCGCTCTTCCAGAGCGACGAGGCGGGAATCGTCGGAAGGCGGGATTTGTGCGTCGTCGGGCATGATGCTTTCAGCGAGCAGGGTTGTGCGAAATAATGTAGGGTGCGTGAAACGCACCATCAATGTTCGCCCCGTCTGTGGCGACGACTCGTTGCGGCGGGGCGGTGGTTGGTGCGTTTCACGCACCCTACGTGGAGGAATCTTGCCATGGCCGCCCAATCGCCGACGGAACTTCGCGAGAAAAAATGCCTGCCCTGCGAGGGCGGCGTCGACCCCTACACGCCGGACGAGGCTCGCGAGCAGCTCAAGCAGCTCGAAGGCTGGCGGCTGACCCACGACGGCCAGCGAATTCGCAAGGACTGGACCGTGAAGAACTTCATGGCCGGCATGCGGTTCTTCAATGAATGCGCCCGCGTGGCCGAAGAGGACGGGCACCATCCCGACCTGCACATCGAGGGCTACCGCAACGTCTCGGTGGAACTGTGGACGCACGCCATCGGCGGCCTGAGCGAAAACGATTTCATCCTCGCGGCAAAGATCGACGCGCTGCCGATCGAGCTGAAGGGGAAGTGAGGCGGAAGTAGCGCAGACCCTAGCCCTCGGCGCAAGCCGAGGGTTCTGATGCAATCGCATCGCAAGAATTTCTCGCTAAGGCGCGGAGGCGCAAAGAAGGACGCCAAATTTAAGCCGGCAAAGCAAAGAAAGTGTTCCGCGCGGGTGAATAAACCTAAGCAATGGCTGTTCGCTTCTCATCGCGTACGGCGCTGTTGATCGTCGCTGTCTGCTGCGTCGTGGCAGCCTGCCCTACCAATCGCGCGCTTCGTAGTCCGATTCGGTGTACTCCCCGTCACCATTGGCGTCGAAGTGCGTGCCGTCTTGCTTTGCCAGGTGATCGAGCTCGTCGCGCGGCGCCCCGATCTTCTCCATCACCGAGGCTTGAAACACGTTGCACGCGCGCTCTTCCTCGACCAGGCCGTATTCATACGAAGGGCTGCTTTGTAACTTGGCGTGGTGCGCCTCGTGGGCGATGACGCCTGCACACCAAGTTAGCGAGTAGTACGTCGAGGCCGGCGCCAACTGGCAGGTTCGGTGCGAGGCGTCCATCCCGCTGCGATCGTGCTCTTCGATGCGCCGCACGTATTTTGAGATCACGCCAAACTCGTCGGGCGCCTTCTCGTTGATCAACGCCAGCGCCGCCTGGACCTGGTTGGCAAACTTCTCGGAGCCCCGAATCTTGACGCCGTGATACGTTGCCGAATCGGTGCAGCCGCAGGCGATGACGCAGAGGAAGCCAACGATAGGTGCCTGGGCCATGCGAATCATTGTGAAAGAAACCTCGAAGCAAATGAACACCCTGGGCAAGCCTTTCCGCCGCTCACCGTCCCGCAAAATACGCCGCCAGCAACAGAAACAGCACCAGCGCCACGGGAAACACGTTGCGCGCTCGACCCACAAGCGCTCCGCAGCCCACCAGAAAAAACGCCGACGCCAGCAGCGTGCCTTCGCTCACCCGCCCCGGCCACGCCTCGTCGCGGTACGCCGCCAGCACGCCGCAGCCCACGGCAAACCAGAGCGTGGCGAGCAGCGCGCTTCGGAGATTGAATTGAAATTTCGCGGCCATGGGGCGAGTATAGCGTGGACCAATCGGCGCCCGCGTTGTGTTATGGAAGACGTTCGTCGCGCCGCGGGCTTGACCAACGCCAACGGGGATCGACCGGCTCCAGGGGAGAATTTCGATGAGTGCAGGAGCAGCAGGCGCCGGCGCCGCGGCCGCAGCGGCGATCGCTCAAGCCACCAAGGCCAGCGGCGTGATCGTCCGCGTCGAGCCACCGGCCTTTCTGGCGATCGTCGACCAGAACCCCGAACCGCTCGCCGTGCACGCCCACGGCGGCTTCTTCAGCCGCCAGCACCAGTACCTCACCAGCTACCGCGGCCTGGCGTTTTACGCCAAGTCGACCCACGAACTCCGCCTGCCCGCCCACTGCCAGGTGGTCGAGGCGCAGAAGATTTGGATTCCGGGGTGACATCTCTCCTACAATCTGGGCGAGGAAAGTCTCTCGCTAAGGCGCAATTCCACCGAGTCGTTACCAAGATGTGAACTGGAATGGAAACTTTGCGTCTTCCTTTGCGCCTTAGCGCCTTTGCGAGAGACCTCCGTGAACGTCACCCCAATGTAGGTTCCTAATTGCATCGAATGTCGCCGATGTCCAACCTCATCCACCAATTGGAACCTGATCTCAGCGCCGCGGACTTCATCGACGTCCTCCGCCGCTCAACGCTCGCCGAGCGACGCCCCGTCGACGACGCCGCAACGATCGCCGGGATGCTCGCCCACGCCGACGTCATCGTCACGGCCCGCGCTGCGGACGGCTTGCTCGTCGGCGTGTCGCGCGCGATCACCGACTTCAGCTACTGCACCTACCTGTCCGATCTCGCCGTCGACGTCGCGTTCCAAGGCCGCGGCGTCGGTCGCGAGCTCATCCGCCGCACGCACGAGGCGGCGGGGCGCGGCACGCGGCTCATTCTGCTCGCCGCTCCGGCCGCGGAGACCTACTACCCGCACATCGGCATGACGCGGCACAACTCCTGCTGGATGATTCCGCCGGCAATTTCGTGACGGCGCCGCTCCTCCGGCAGGCCAGCTTGCTGCCCTAATATTTTTGGGAATTTTTCTTTCGGAGCACTCGTCCCATGAACATGAGAACTTGCCCCCGTCAGCTCGGCTGCGGTCACTATTCCGTCTTCATCCTCCTCTTTGCCGTCGTTCTGATCGCGGCCCCCGCGGGCTGCGCCGACGTCGCTAGCAGTCGCATGGGCAGCGAGTCGAGCCGCAACGTTTCTTCGTCCGGGGCCATTGCCGCGCGCGCCGCCCAAAGCACAGAAGGGTCCGCAGGCTTCGTCGAAACGAGCGCTGCTTACCAAACTGCGTTCCAAGTCGAAGGTCCGGCCGACGACCGGCCCGCCCAACAAAAGATCATCTACGAAGCGCAGATCGCCCTCGTGGTCGACGACCTCGCGGCGACCGAGTCCGCCCTCACGCGCCTGCTCAACGCCGCGGACGGCTACATCGCCGAGTCGAACGTCGCCGGCCGTCAAGGCGATCAACTCAGCGGCACGTGGCGGGTGCGCGTACCGGTGGGCGAGTTCGACTCATTCCTCGGCGCCGTGGCCAAGCTGGGCGTGACGGAAAACCGGCAGCAAACCGCACAAGACGTCTCGGAAGAGTTCGTCGACCTGGAAGCTCGCCTCTCGACGCAGCAGGAGCTCGAGCGCCGCATCGTGGAGCTGCTCGACTCGACGAGCGACAAGATCAGCGACGTGATCGAAGTCGAGCAGCAGCTCGCCCGCGTGCGCGGCGAGATCGAGCAAATGGAGGGCCGCCTGCGCTACCTGACCAATCGCGTAGCGTTGACCACGGTGACGATCACCGTTCGCGAAGAGCGCGACTACGTGCCGCCCGAGGCGCCGACCTACACGGCTCAGATCGCCCAGTCGTGGAACGGTTCGCTCGAAGCGCTGCGACAGTTCGGACAGTCGCTTGGTCTGGCGATTGTCGCGGCGGCGCCGTGGCTCGTCGTCGCCGGCATCGTCGCCGCGCCGGTGGGACTTGTCTTCGCCAAACGACGGCGCTCGGCAACGCGAACGAGCAACGTCGCAGCGGACGTTTAATTCTGCCTCGCACGCCCGTATGGAAGCCACCCGCTCTGCCGGTGGACTCTTTGGCCGATTGTCCAAGCTTGTGCTCGTCCACCGGCAGAGCCGGTGGCTTTCATTTCGCATTACAAATCCATGCCGGACAGCATCGCGATGAGTTGCAGCAAGGCCATCAGTCGCCCGCGATCGACGGTGGCATTCTGCTTCAAGTAGTCCCACGTGCTGCGGGCATAACGCAGATACTCACGCTGCGATTCGCGCACCGCTTCGAGCCCCAGCTCGGCCACCACTTGCTCCCACGCGGGCTGCGATCGGGCGAGCGCCTCCGCGTCGCCCTCGATCGCAGGAAAGATGACGTCATCGAGCGATTCAAGCCGTTCGATCACGGCAGGATCGGACTCACGGGCCCGCGGACGCCCGCCTTTCGTCGTGTCGTGTCTCATAGGCTGGCCTCTTTACTTAACTCTAAAATCGGCAAGCCGCGACGAACAAGAGCGAATACCCGCCACTTAAAGTAACGTAATCCTGGCGAACCCACGGTTGCGATCGCCAACCGTCACGTCTCTCGTCTTGAGCTTTCCCCCGATAAAATGAACGCCTATGCCAGCCGAAGATGGTCGGTACGTAACCACGATGCCCTATGACCCGCTTGCGATAGTCGGCGATGATTCGCCACTGGCCGTTGACCTGACCATCGTCGACGCCAAGCGGAAGCGCGACATCCCCGTTCGCGTCTATCTCCCCGCCAGCGACGCCGCCGCGCCCGTCGTGCTGTTCAGCCACGGCCTGGGCAGCTCGCGCGAGAACTCGCCCTATCTTGGCGAACACTGGTCGCGCCGCGGCTACGCGGTCGTATTCCTGCAGCACGCCGGCAGCGACGACCAGGTGTGGCGCGGCAAGCCGTTTCCCGAACGGCTCGCAGCGCTCCAGGCCGCGATGAGCGTCGAGAACTTCCGCGCCCGCGTGGCGGACGTGCCGGCGGTGCTCGACCAACTCGCAGCATGGAACAACGGGAATGAGACGGAACACGCGCTATCCGACCGGCTCGATTTGAACCGCGTCGGCATGTGCGGCCACTCGTTCGGCGCCGCGACGACGCAGGCGCTCGCCGGACAAAAGTTTCACTTGGCGGGCGCCGCGCACACGGACGAGCGGATCAAGGCGGCCCTCATCTTCAGCCCGAACAGTCCGCGCCGCGGCATCACGCCGGCCGAAGCGTTCGGCAGCGTCGCCGTCCCCTGGATGCTCATGACCGGCACGCGCGACGTGGCGCCCGTAGGCGAGCAAACGGTCGAGTCACGACTCGAAGTGTTTCCCGCCCTGCCGCCCGGCAGCAAGTATGAGCTCGTGCTCGAAGGCGCCCAGCACTCCGCGTTCGGCGATCGTCCGCTACCCGGCGAGCAGTTGGGCCGCAACCCGAACCACCGCCGCGCGATCCTCGCCCTCGGCACGGTGTTCTGGGACGCCTATCTCCGCGACGACGCCGGGGCCCGCGCGTGGCTCGACGGCGTCGGCCCGCGCGGCGTGTTAGAAGGAAAGGATCGTTGGCAACGGAAATGAGAAGGCGATACGCCCCCCGCGCTAAGCCGCAAGCGGCGGGGGGAATTTGCCGCTTGCGGCTTAGCGCGGAGGACCACATGCCCAACTCACGCAACCCGTTGGTCATCGCCTACCACCTGATGTGGACGGTCTACGGCTGGTGGCTCCCCAACGACCCGCGCGGTTCAACTTCCCACACAATTCGCAACGATGTGATCGCCGAATTAGGCGAACTCCATTTCGGCCGCAAACGAGTTCAGCCCGCGTGGCACGAGGTGCGTGAATTCGCCGCTCGCGCGCAAGATGCGCTCTGCTACCCGCTACTGACATTCACGCCGAACCAGCTCGGCATGGTCGCCGCAGCCCTGGGCGACGCCGTCGCCCAATGCAAGTACACCTGCTATGCGTGCGCGGCGATGCCCGATCACGTCCACCTCGTGATTCGCAAACATCGCGACCCGGCCGAAACGATGATCGAGCGATTGCAAACGCTGAGCCGTGAAACGTTGGTCGAGGCGGGGTTGCGCACAACCGATCATCCCACTTGGACGCGCGGGGGTTGGAAGGTGTATCTCGACCACCCCGACGATGTTCGCAGAACAATTTGCTACGTCGAGCGGAACCCCTTGAAGGCGCGGTTAACGCGGCAAGCTTGGGATTGGGTCGTCCCCTATGACAACTGGCCGCTCCACGCGGGACACTCGCCGAATTCACCGTATGTGAGAGCGTTGCGGAAGGCGGGGAGATATCCGCGCTAAGCCGCAAGCGGCGGGCGGGAATTGCCGCTTGCGGCTTAGCGCGCCCAGGCGTCGACGACGCATCATTCCCCGGCGTGCAGCCATCTCGCCAGAAACGGCAGCACCGCCGCCCGATAGCGATCCGCGTCGAACGCCAACAAGTCCTCGTGCCGCGCCCCGGGGAATGTGACGAGCTCCTTCGGCTCCCCCGCCGCGTCGAACATCCGCCGCGATTCGGCGAGCGTCGTGTGTTCGTCGAGCTCGCCCGCGGCGACGAGCACCGGGCAGCCCACGTGCGCGATGCGATCAATTGGTCGTAGGTCCGCGCGGGCCACGCCCAGTCGCGGGCCCAGTTGCCACAACAAGAGCGGCGCCGCGAGATGATGCAGCGGGCCGATTCGCATGGCGAGCCGATCGTGAACGGCTTCGTCAACCGTCGGGTAAACGGCTTCGAGAACCAGCGCGTCAATGTCCAGCGGCGACGCTAGCAGGGCGGCGGCGCCCCCGAGCGACCAGCCGAGCACGCCAATCCGATGCCCGGGGCTCTTCTTACAGGCAAAGTCAACCGCTGCCGCTGCATCGAATTTCTCCAGAAAGCCAAGCGTGATGGCATCGCCTGGACTGTCCCCGTGAGCTTGCAGGTCCATGAGCACAACGGCGTAACCCGCGTCGTGCAGGAGTCGCGCGCGGCTGAGCATCGTCGTTCGATCGCCGCGGATGGGATGCAACAAGACGATGGTGGCGTTCGCGCCCGCGGCGGGAACGTACCAGCCCGCAAGCTCGGAACCCGATTTGCTTGCAATCCTCATCGGCTCGGCGGGCAAGTCCGACGGCGGCGGCCCGACCGGTCGATTCACGGGACCGAGCAACCGTCCGCCGACGATCCAGCTCGCCGTCCCCAGCGACGCAATCAAAGTCGCAACGGCGATCAGCAGCCGGCGGCGATGGCGACGCGTCAGCATGGCAGGTTCAAATCCAACGTCTGTGCGGGCGGCCCGCAATCGGGTAGTCTGCAGGACGTTAGCTCGATCGTAGTTCACTCTGGCGGATTCCTGCAACAAAGAACAAAGGGGGGACAAGCCATGCCCGATCGTTCATCCACCGCCGTGTGGGAAGGCAGTATCATGGAGGGCACGGGGACGATGACCATCGGCTCCGGCGCCTGGACGGGACCCTACTCGTTCAAGTCGCGCTTCGAAGACGGCAAGGGCACGAATCCCGAGGAGTTGATCGCCGCGGCGCACGCCGGTTGTTACTCCATGGCCCTCAGCGGCGCGCTCACCCGGGGAGGCACGCCGCCGACCAAGATCGAAACGACCGCGAAGGTAAACCTCGCCAAGAACGACGCGGGCTTCGCGATCGACAAAATCCACCTCGTGACCAAGGCGACCGTCCCCGGCATCGATGACGCCAAGTTTCAGGAGATCGCCGAGACAGCCAAGAAGAACTGCCCCGTATCGAAGGTGCTGGCCGGCGCGGCGATCACGCTCGAGGCGACGCTTGCCTGAGCTGCCCATGCTGCCGAGTGCGGATGGAAATCGGCCCGAGTGTGCCTTCGCCGTTGGGGACGAGCGCCGCATTGACGATGCGAGCGCACGAGAAGATCCATGAGTGCTGATGCCGCTTTTTCCGCGCTCGTCGTCCGACGTGATGACGCCGGCGCGGTCACGTGCGGCGTGGAAGATCTCCGCGTCGATCGCCTGCCGCCCGGCGACGTGCTGATCCAAGTCGCCTGCTCGTCGCTCAACTACAAGGACGCCCTGGCCTGCCGCGCCCAGCGGGGAATCGTCGATGTGTTGCCCCACGTGCCGGGCATCGATTGCGCCGGCCGCGTCGTCGAGAGCAGCGCGCCGGAATTCTGCCCCAGCGATCCCGTGATCGTCACCGGCTACGAACTGGGCGCCCCGCGGTGGGGCGGCTTCTCCGCTTACGTCCGCGTGCCCGCGGACTGGGTCGTTCGCATGCCGATCGACTGGACGCCCGAAGACGCCATGACGCTCGGCACGGCCGGCTTCACCGCCGCCCAGTGCGTGCGCGCCATTCAGCATCACGGCGTCGAAGCCAATGGCGGCGAGGTCGTCGTCACCGGCGCCACCGGCGGCGTGGGGTCGATCGCCGTGGCCCTGCTCGCGAAGCTCGGCTACCGCGTCGCCGCCGTCACGGGCAAGCCCGAGCATCACGACCTGCTGCGCGAGCTGGGCGCCAAACGCATTCTCGGCCGCGACGAAGTGAACGACGCTTCAAGCAAACCCCTGCTCGAGTCGCGCTGGGCCGCCGCGGTCGACACCGTCGGCGGCAACGTGCTCAGTACGATCGTCCGCAGCACGAGCTACCGTGGCTGCGTCACCGCCTGCGGCCTCGTCGCCGGCACGGAGATCCCGCTCACCGTGCACCCCTTCCTGCTCCGCGGCGTCACGCTGTGCGGCATCGACTCGGCCAAGTGCCCGCGCGATTCGCGATTGGACATCTGGCATCGCCTGTCGACCGACTGGCGGCTCGACAATTTGAAGCCGCTCGTGCGGGAGATTACGCTCAGCGAAGTGCCGGCGGCAGTCGACGCGATGCTCGCGGGCAAGGCGGTGGGACGCACCTTGGTGCGGCCAACGAAATAGCACGCGGATGAACGCGGATTTGGCGGATTGCCGCGGATCGGAGGGAGATGGGACCAGCGCCAACAAACGCTAATCACCACTTATCCGGATTAACGTTGATAAGCGTTTATTAGCGTTCCTTCTCTTTCCCTTCCTTGTCTTGATCCGCGAAAATCCGCCAAATCCGCGTTCTTCCGCGTCCCATTCCTTATTCGCAGCGCGCGTGCGGGTTACATTGGGACCATGCGCCGCGCCGCGTTCCTGCTGTCGTGTCTTGCGCCATTTCTACCAATGCATTTACCACAGAGGACACAGAGGGCACAGAGAAAAAGGCGATTTTCTAGATATCTTCTTTACTCTGTGCTCTCTGTGGTAAATCTCTTCTCCGCGAAACCAGCCAGCGGCATGGAGGCCCTGGTCGACGCGGCGGCGCTCGCCCGGCGCGTGACCATCTACCGCGATGAGTTCGGCGTGCCGCACGTCTTCGGCGCCGATGACGAAAGCACGATCTTCGGCTTCGGCTACGCCCAGGCCGAGGATTTCTTCTGGCAGGTCGAGGACGCTTACATTCTTGCCCTGGGTCGTTACAGCGAGGTCCATGGACCGCAGGGTCTCAATTCGGACCTGCTCAACCGCGCGTTCGAGATCGCCGCGCGCAGCGAGCGCGACTTCGCCGCGCTCGACCGCGCGTCGCAACGCCTCGCCGCGGCGTTCGTCGCCGGGATCAATCGTTATCTCGAGCGGCGCCCCGAGACGCGTCCGCGGCTCATCCGCCGCTTCGAGCCGTGGCACGTACTGGCGTATCACCGGCACATGGGGCTCGAGCTGGCCTTCCGGCTCACCGGGCTCAGCGACGATTACCTCCCGCGGCGCAACCCGCCGGCGTGGACCGCCACCGGCTCGAACGGCTGGGTCATCAGCGGCGTCCGCACCGCCAGCGGCGCCCCCATGCTGCTGGCCGCGCCGCACATGCCCTGGTTCGGCTTCGCGCAAATGGCCGAGGCCCACCTGCACAGCGGCGGCCGGCGGCCGAGCGGCCGGGCGGCCGGCGACGCGGCCCAGAGTCAGCCCTGGAACTTCACCGGCGCGGGGTTCTACGGCAGCCCTTCGCTGGCCATGGGCCACAACGACCGGCTCGGCTGGACATTGGTGACCAACAAGCCCGACATCGCCGACGTCTGGCGCGTGCGGTTCACCAATCCGGATGACCCGCTCGCCTACCAGTACGACGGCGGCTGGCGCAAGGCGGAAGAATGGACCGAAACGATCCGCGTCTGGAAACGCCAGGGCGTCGAAGAGCGCCAGTTCACGTTCCGCAAGACGCATCACGGACCCGTCGTCGCCCGCGAGGACGACGGCGCCATGCTCTGCGCGCAGATTTCGGGACTGTTCGAGTCGGTTCCGTTGCGCCAAGCGCTGCGGATGTTCAAGGCCCGCAACCTGGCGGAATTCAAGATCGCGATGGCACCGATGCAAATTCTCTACATGAACCTCCTGTACGCCGACTGCGACGGCAACGCGTGGTTTCTGTACAACGCCCGCGTGCCGCGGCGCAACCCGGCATTCGACTGGTCGCAACCCGTCGACGGCAGCGACCCGGCGACCGAATGGCTCGGCGTGCACGAGCTCGACGAGCTGCCGCAATCGCTCAATCCCGCCGCGGGCTTTTTGCAAAACTGCAATTCGACGCCGTTTGCCGTCACCGACGGCGACAATCCCCAGCCCGAGCAGTTCCCGCCGTACATGGTGGGCGACGCCGACGTGCGCAATCGCCGCTCGCTGCGCTCGCTCGAAATGCTGCGCGGCATGAACAAGATCGACTTCGCCGCGTGGCAGCAGGCGGCCTTCGACACGGAAGTCTACTGGGCTCGCCAGGAGCTGCCGCGCTACGCCGCGGCGCTCGAGAAGCTCAAGGGCGAGTCGCCGCAGCTCGCGGCGCAGGTCGCCCCGTATCTCGATCATCTCCTGGCCTGGGACGGCCGCATCGCCGCCGACAGCACCGCCGCGACGCTCTGCCAGACGTGGTACGAGCTGCTCTACGGCCGCGGCTATCCCGGCGAACAAATGCGCGAGCAGTTTCGCTACGACGAGACCGAACAGCTCAAAGCGCTCGTGCGGTCGGCCGAGCAACTCGAATCGCTCCACGGCGCGTGGCAAGTCCCCTACGGCGAGTTGCACCGCATCCAGCGCATCTCGCGCGTGGCCGACCTCACCGACGCCCGCTTCGACGACCGGGCGCCGAGCCTCCCCAGCCTCGGCGGCCACGGGCCGATGGGCGTGGCGTTCACGCAGTACTACTCGCCTAGCATCGCGATTCCGTTCATCGCCGTGCAGCGCAAGCGGTACGCGATGGTCGGCACATCGTACCTCGCGGCGTGGGAATTCGCCCCCACAGGCGTCCGCGGCGCAAGCCTCGTGCCGTTTGGCGCCAGCGGCGACCCGCTTTCGCCGCACTACTTCGACCAGGCGAAACTGCTCAGCGAGCGCCGCCTGAAGCCGGAGCACTTCACCGAGCCGGACGTGATGCGCCACGCGGTGCGCAGCTACCGCCCCTAATGATGGACGCCCGTTCGGACTGGTCGCTTAAGCGACCAGTCCGCAGCGGAGTGGATTGTGCCGTCCGCTGTGCACACAACACAGAATCACCCGCCCCCATCCTTCCGCTGCGCGAACAGCCAATCCCAGATGAGCTGATTATCGAACGTCTGCGTCCACGAATCGTGCCCCACGCCGTCGTACTCGCTGTAAATCACGCCGCTGCCGGCGGCGCGCAAGGCGTCGACCATCTTCCGCGACAGCTCGACCGGCACCGCGTTATCCGCGCTGCCATGCACGACCCAAATCGGCGTCGCGGAGTAGCTCGCCGCGCTCTCCGGCACGCCGCCGCCGCAGATCGGAACGGCCGCGGCGAGCAGCTCCGGCTTGCGGCGCAGGATGTCCCACGTGCCGTAGCCGCCCATCGACAGCCCCATGCCGTAGATGCGCGTCGCATCGACGGAGAACTCCTGCTGCAAGCTCTCGAGGAGCTCGAACACGCGCTCGAGCGGCGCCTCGGGCGAACCGCCGTCCCCGCTGCGGGGACGGAACGACGCCCACGTGCTCTCCTTGGGACACTGCGGCGCCACGATGATCGCCGGATGCCGCTTGCGGAACGCCGCGTCGGCAAAATTGCGCCCGCCGTGCACGAGCTGCGCCTTGTTGTCGTCGCCGCGCTCGCCGGCGCCGTGCAGAAACAGCACCAGCGGGTATTTCTGACTGGCGTCGTAATCGACCGGCGTCAGCAACCGGTAATGCAACACGTTGCCGTCGGCGGCGGTGAACTCGCGGGCCTCGAACTGATCGACCGGCGCCGGCGCTCCGGCCTGCGTCGCGGCAGATTCTTGTGCGCAGCCCGTTTCGGCGAGAATTGACATGGCAATCACCAAGATGAGAAATCGCATGGCGGAGGGCCCCCGGAACGATCGGCAAGGAAGAGTCTCCAATCGCAAGAGTCTAACACGCGCCGCCCCTCTTGTTTAGCCGCGACGCGGAGGTTCGCCGCAGCGGAGCGCTCCGCTACGCCTGCGGACAGGCTCCGTGAGCGCGGCTAAACGCATGCATGCCAGCGGCGTAGCTGGCCCCGCGCAGGACCGATATACTGCCCCCATGCCCCGATATGTCGTTCGCCACGGCGTCATGCGCAACCTCGGCGTGTTCAGCACCCGCCAGGGCGAAAACTATGCGCGCGGCATGCAGGTGATCGCCCGGACGCAGCGCGGACTCGAAGCGGGCGAGGTGCTGTGCGAAGCCACCGACCACGTCGTCGCATCGATGACCGAACCCAAGAACGGCCAAATCCTCCGCGAACAGAACGAAGAGGACGTGCGGGAGCTGCGCCGCCTGTTCGAGCAGGAACAACGCGAGCACGAAGCGTGCACGGCTCGCGTCGCCGAGCTGAGCCTCCAGATGCAGCTCGTCGACGTCGAACGGCTGTACGGCGGCGAGCGCGTCGTGGTGTACTACCTGTCCGAGGATCGAGTGGACTTCCGCCAACTCGTCAAGATCCTGGCGAAGGAATTTCAGACTCGCATCGAAATGAGGCAGATCGGCGTGCGCGACGAAGCCAAGCTGCTGGCCGATTACGGCGACTGCGGCAAACCGGTGTGCTGCAACACGCATTTATCGGAAATGCCGCCTGTTTCGATGCGGATGGCCAAGTTGCAAAAGGCGACGCTCGATCCCAGTAAGATTTCCGGGCGCTGCGGACGGCTGAAATGCTGCCTGCGATACGAGTACGACACCTATCAAGACCTGCAAAAAGACTTGCCGCCCGTGGGATCGGAGATTATTACGAATAAGGGTCGGGCGCGCGTGTTGGCGCAGGAAATCCTGGCCAGCCAGATGCTCGTCGAAACCGAAGATATGCGGCGGATCGTCATCGAGGCGGCAGACGTGATGACGGTGCTGAAGCGCGGCAGTCCCCGAAGCAAACCGCGACCTCCGCGGGAGGCCCGTGAAGAATCTGAGGGCCCCGAGCGCCGCCCGCGGCCCGAGCCGACCGCTGCGGCGGACGTTGACCAGGATGTGGAGCTAGACGAGCAGGAGTGATTCTGTGCAGAATTGGCCCACATCGTGAAACCAATCGACCTCCAACAGAATCCTGCGCCCTCCCATCAGCCGTTGCCCTATAATTGATCAGAACTGTGCGTCAGAAATTCACCCTCATGGGTTTCGCGTTGCACGATTCGCCGCCGCACTGAGTTGCCATGCTCGATCCCGCCCATCCCATCGCCGAACTGCTGCGCCACGACAAGCGTTACCACTTCGACGCGTACGTCTTTGTGTTCGAAGCGCTGCGCTACGCACAAGAGAAGATGGGGCTGGGCGGGGAGTCGCAGATCGACTCCGACGATCCCGAGGACGAGCCAGAACGACACGTCACCGGCCAGCAGCTGTGCGAGGCGATGCGCCGCTACGCCCACGAACAGTACGGCCGGCTCGCCAAGCAGGTGCTGAATCATTGGGGCGTGCACCGCACCGGCGACTTCGGCGAGATCGTGTTCAACCTCATCGAAATCGGCCAGATGCGCAAGACGCCGGACGATCGCCGCGCGGACTTTGACGATGTGTTCGACTTTGACGAGGCGTTTGAACACGGATTTCAGATCTCGACCGTCGACAGCGAGGAATCGCAGTAGTGGCGCGCGGCAGCTCGAGCTCCGAGAGTCGCGCGCCTTCGTCGACAAGCTCCGCATCGCCGCCGGGCGACACGCCGCCAGACGTCGCGCCGCCGCGGAAGCGCCCGTGGCTGCTCGCCTTGGCTTGCACCCTGATGCTGCTCTGGCTCCTCTTTCTGGCGAGCATGGCGGCCGGGCTGATTGGGTGACGACTGCTAGCGTCGCTTGCTATACTACCGAAGTCGGCGCAAAAAAGACTCCATCGCATTGGCCCACGGCCCACTCTCCTCTACACGGGTTCCTGATGAAAGTCGTTCCCCTTGGCGACAAATTGGTCGTGAAACCAGTGGAATCGACCGAGCGGACAGCGGGCGGCATCGTGCTGCCGGATGCGGCGCGCGACAAGCCGCAGCAGGGACGCGTGCTCAGCGTGGGCGACGGTAAGCTGCTGCCCGACGGCACGCGCGCTCCCCATGAAGTGAGCGAGGGCGATCGCGTGGTGTTCAGCAGCTACTCGGGCACGGAGGTGTCGATCGACGATCAAGAGCTGCTCATTCTCACCGCCGACGACGTGCTGGCGATCGTCCGCTGACGGTTCTTTGCTTGCGTCTTCGCGACGCAGATCGGCGCCTCTCGCGGGGCGGCTGTCGCGCAAGTGCGCCGCGGCGCTGAAAAAATCGACGCTCGCGCCGCCGCCCGCCGGGTTGCCTCCCTCTGGCGACGCCTCGAAAATGAGATCGGCTCGTGCTTCGTCCGGAACGACGCCCTGATTCGAGCCCCCTTCGATTCTTGGGAGACGCCAGCATGCGTGGGATGTTTGTCAGCGCCTTGATCGCCGCGTTCGCTCTCAGTCCGTTCCAAAAGGCCCGCGCCCAAGATTCCGCCGCCGACGCCGCGCAGCTCGCCAAGCGCGGCGGCTCCTATTTCGCGTCCGCTCAGGCCGACGATGGTTCCTTCAGCGCGAGCTCCGGCCCAGCGGTGACGGCGATCGTCGCCGCGTCGCTCTTGGCCAACGGCGCCGACACGGGCGACGCCGTTGTGTCCAAGGCACTTGCCTACGTGCTCAAGCACGTCCACCCCGACGGCGGCATCTATGCCGAAGGATCGCGCTACAAGAACTACGAAACGTGCGTCGCAATCATGTGCTTCGCGCGTGCCAACGAAGACGGCAAATACGACGCGCTGCTCGACAAAGCCGCCGCGTTCGTCAAGAAGGAACAATGGGACCCGGAGGAAGGCCACGATCCGTCGAGCCCCTACTTCGGCGGCGCCGGCTACGGCGGGCACAGCCGGCCGGATATGTCCAACACGACGTTCCTGCTCGATGCGCTGAAGGCCCTGGACACGCCGGCGGACGATCCGGCCGTCCAGCGGGCGCTCGTGTTCGTCTCGCGGTGCCAGAATCTGGAGACCGAACACAACCAAACCGAGTTCGCTGCGAAGAATCCCGACGGCGGCTTTTACTACACCATCGCCGCGGGCGGTTCCAGCCCGGCGGGCACGACCGAGACGGGGGGCTTGCGCAGCTATGGCTCGATGACGTACGCGGGCTTGCGCAGCATGATCTACGCCGGCGTCGACGACGAGGACGAGCGCGTCAAAGCCGCCCGCGAGTGGATCGGCAAGCACTACACGCTGGACGAAAACCCGGGCATGGGCGACGCCGGGCTGTACTACTACTACCACACGTTCGCCAAGACGCTCGACGCGGTGGGAGACGGGCAGCTCACCGACGACGACGGCGCCGCCCACGATTGGCGCCGCGACCTCGTCGCCGCCTTGGCCAAAGCACAGCAGGACGACGGCAGTTGGGCCAACGCCAACGCGCGATGGCTCGAGAACGATCCCAATCTCGTGACGGCGTACTCGTTGCTTGCGCTGTCGTACTGCCGCTGAGCAACCCCGCGATGGCGTCGCCGAACCGACGCGCGCTCACGCCGCCCGGCGCGACGCCCGAACGGACGGTTGCGAGGGCTTGGCAACGGTGGCGAGCCGCTGCTTGATCCCGCGAAAGGCCAGCAGCGTCGCGGCGCCAATCAGCGCGAGCGTCAACGACTGCGGCTCCTCGAGTTGGACGGTGGGGCGGGCCTCGAGCTGAGGCTGCAACGTCGCCGTGCCAATGGGCTGCCCCGCGATGTCAATGAAATCAATTCTGGCGTCCGGGCGAGCGGTCAGCGCCGTCGCGGCGAGGTCGAACTCATTCATCGCGCGTTCTCCTTGCCCCCGTTTGCGGCGAATGGCCTTCGCGTCTCGGAGAGACGCGACCACTGGATTCTTCCCACGCTGGCACCCGGCGCATCGATCGCCCGGCGCCCTCGGCGCTGGTGGTATATCGCCATACCCCGGCCGCGACCTAGACCAATTTCTTGCCGAGACGGCGGTCCGGGCGACGGAATTGAGGCAATTTGCAAAGTTGCCGCCGATATCTGCCGTAGACTGACCTTCTCCCACGTCGCGTCATCTGTTACTTACCCGCCCGCGCATCCTTGCGCGCCTGCGCTGCACTTGCCGACGGATTGGCGATTGTGCGCGCCTTCTCAGAACACGACTTGGGATCCTTGGTATGGATTACACGATCACGCCCGCCAAGCCTCGTTCGATCGTTCGCCGCCTGGCGCCCTGGACTGCGGCGCTTGGCCTCTTCGCCGGCGGCGGGTATGCCGTCTATTACCACGCGGCGCCGACTGCGGGCGGCGCGGCGGCTGCGACGGATTCCGACCTGACGACGTCCGAAACCGCCACAAGCAGCTTGCTGGCCACCCTGCCGACTGGCGCCGCGCAGGGCGACGCCCAGCCGCGCTATACCACGCCGTTTGATCCTCCAGCGAGCCGCTATGCGAGCGCCCCGCCCGCGCTTCCTCCCGCTCTGCCGCCCGCGCCGCAAGACGATGGAGTGACGACGCCCCGTAGCGCCGAGGCGGTCGAGCCAACCGCCAACCCCTTTGCCGCCAGCGCGATGGCCGGCCGTTATGCGCCGGTGCTTCCGGCTGAGGACAATGCCGCTAAGACCGCGGCCGAGACGCCCGTCGTCGATGTCATGGATCCGATACCCGCCGCCGAAACAACGTCGACCGAGGTCTTGCCGATCAGCGATGCGCCCGTGGCTGACGAGTCCGCCGCAGCCATCGCCGACGTGGCCCGCGGCCAGGAACCGAGCGCCAATCCGCTACGGTCGGGCAGCCGGGCGGCGGTCGCTGCCTTGCCGGTGGGGTTCGCCGCCGCACCGAGAGATGCGGACGACGCCGACGAAACCGCGCCGCCAGCCGAGCACGCCCGGGGCGCCTTCGCGGGATTGGGCGCCGAGCCAGCCGCAGAGACGGCGCCGCCCGCGGAAAGCGCCGGCGTCGCGCTGTCGGCCGTCGATCCCACGACGCCGGCCGGCGCAGGATTCATTTCCATGCCCGACGAGGAAGGACCCGTCGCGGCAATGTCCCGCGATCCCTATCTCGCAGCCGAACCCGCCGCGGCGAATCCAGCCGACGCTGCCGCGCCGTTGCCCAGCGCCGCGCGAGCTCCGCTGCGGGCAACCGCCCCGACGCTGGTCGACTCCGTGCCGAGCTACGCGACCGCGCCGCCCGCCGGGGCGTCGGGGCAAATCGTAGCGGCCGCGCCCGCGATCGCGGCTGCACCGACGCCTTACGACAATTCCCTGGTCGGCGCTGCTGCGGGCCCGACGCCCACGCCCGGCTTCGAGACGGTCGCAGGCGCCGGCCGTCCCGGCGAACTGACGCTCGAAGGCGTCCAGTCGCCCGCGCTCACCTTGCAGAAACTGGCGCCGGTCGAAATCCAGGTCGGCAAACCGTGCATGTTCCAGGTGCGCGTCCAGAACGCCAGCCAACGCACCCTCCACAACGTCCAGATCATCGACGAAGTGCCGCTGGGCACGCAGCTCATCGGCACGGCGCCCAAAGCGATGGTCGCCGCGGGCAAGCTCTCCTGGGATCTGGGCACGCTCAGCCCCGGCGAGGAGCGGATCGTCGAGATGGAGCTGCTGCCCACCGACGAGGGCGAGATCGGCAGCGTCGCCACCGTGTCGTTCGCCTCGCAGGCCTCGGTCAAGACGCGCTCCACGCGGCCGCAGCTCGAACTGCGGCTGTCGTCGGCACCGCGGGTGATGATTGGCGAAGCGCACACGGTGCAGATCGAAGTGTCCAACCCCGGCACGGGCGACGCCACGGGCGTCATGCTGCTGGAGAACATCCCTGAGGGCGTCACGCACGACGCGGGGCCGGCCCTCGAGTTCGAAGTCGGCACGCTCCGCGCCGGCGAAACCAAGCGCCTGGACCTCGTGCTCAACGCGGCCGCCGCGGGACTGATCGACAACATCATGACCGCCCGCGCCGACGCCAATCTGCAGGTTCAAGCCAATTGCCAGTTCGAGGTGGTCGCCCCCGAGCTGAAGCTCACGGTCGACGGACCGTCGAAGCGCATCCTCGAACGGCCCGCCACGTTCACCATGAGCGTCGACAACCCCGGCACGGCGTCGGCCCGCGACGTGCAATTGGTCACCCAGTTGCCGCCGGGGCTGAAGTTCGTCAGCGCCAACAACCACGGCGAGTACGACGCCGCGACGCACAGCGTGTACTGGAGCCTGCCGGAGCTGCCCGCCAACGAGCACGGCGTGGTCGAGCTGACCGCCCTGGCCGTCGAGGCCGGCGACCACACGCTGCAGGTCGCCACGCGGGCCCAGCAGGGGTTGGAAGATCGCGCCGAGACGCGGCTCAGCGTCGAGGGCATCGTCGCGCTGGCGTTTGAGGTGCAGGACGTCGAGGACGCGATCGAGGTGGGCGGCGAGACGGCGTACGAGATTCGCGTCGTCAACCAGGGAACCAAGACCGCGACGAACGTGCAGGTGGTCGCCACGATGCCCGCCGGCCTGCGGGCTCAGATGGTGCAGGGCGAAGCCCGGTACGCGATCCAGGGCGACCGCGTGGTGTTCGCCCCGCTGCCCCAACTGGCGCCCAAATCGGAGGCGACTTTCCGCTTCGGCGTGCAAGGCCTCGCCGCCGGCGACCAGCGCGTGACGCTGCAGCTCACCACCGACGAAATCCGCGAACCGATCATCGAGGTCGAGAGCACGCAGGTGTACGCGGATGAGTGATGGCTCGGTTAGGCAGACCTCAATGGCGCGGACCATTTCGGCCCGCGAACGCCTGTCCCTTAGCCGACCAGCTCCTCCAGATGCGCGGCGACTGAATCCGCCAGCGCCGGGGGATTGTAGCCGCCTTCGAGCACGCTCACGATGCGGCCCTCGGCGTAGTCGTCGGCGACGGCGCGCACGACGCGCGTCAACTGGGCGAAGTCCTCAGTCTCGAGTCCGAGCGAGCCGACGGGATCGGTCGTGTGGGCGTCGAAGCCGGCGCTGATGATCACGAGCTGTGGCTTGATCCTCGCCGCAAAGCTCGTCAGTTCGTCGGCGAACCCCGTCAGATACTCGCGTCGCGGCGTGCCGAATGCCGTGGGAAGATTCCGCGTGGCGCCCCGTCCGTCGCCCGCGCCCGTTTCGTCGGCCGCGCCGGTGCCTGGATAAAACGGCCAGCGGTGAGCCGAGAAAAATCCGACGCGGCCATCCTCATAAAACATGTCCTGCGTGCCGTTGCCGTGATGCACGTCCCAATCGACAATCAGCACACGGTCGAGTTCGAGCTCATCGATCGATCGCCGCGCGGCGATCGCCACGTTGCCGAACAAGCAGAAACCCATCGCGCGAGCCGGCAGGGCGTGGTGCCCGGGCGGGCGCACCAGGCACAGCGCGCTACGGTCCTCGCCGCGCAGCACGCGGGCGACCGCGTCGCCCGCCGCCCCGGCCGCCAAGCGCGCGACCTCAAACGACGCCGGCGAAACGACCGTGTCCGGATCGAGCCGCCCGCCGCCGCGCTCGGCGGCCGCCTTAACGTTCGCCACATGGCCGGCCGCATGAACCGCCCGCAGTTGAGCGTCCGAGACCGGCTCCCACGCCGGCCGCGAGCATCGCGCCGCGAGCCCCGTCGCCTCCAGCCGCTCGGCAATCGCCACGAGCCGCCGGGCGCACTCCGGATGGGCGCCCGTTTCGTGTTCCAGAAATCGAGAGTCCGCGTACAGCAGCGTCACGACACCCCCTCTGGCGTGCGGGAATTCGGCCTAACGACCGCCGCAGCTTGACATTTCCGAGCACCCGTGAGTAGGGTGCATTGTGGAGAGAATCCGCCCGCACGCGCCTCATCATTCGCTCGCGGGGCTCGGCCGGCAAGCTGCCCGCCGCGCCGCCGCACGTGCGAACGGCTCTCCCGGTTCAGGATCTCGCAGGAGAAGAGAAGAGATGTCACGGCGCCAAACCCTCAGTCGTCGAACCCGACGAATCCCGCTCGCAAACGCCCTGGCGGCGCTCGCGCTGGCGGCGCTGGCCCTGACGGCAGCGTCCCCCGCGGCCCGCGCCCAGACTTACGAACAGCTTCAGCCAAAGCTCTCCGCCGCCGAGGCCGGCGCGTTGCGCGGCAAGGTGTTGGGCGTCCTGCGGCAACCGGGCGCCCTGGCGCCCGCCGACCAGGCGACGCTCAGCTCGTATTTCAACGGGTACTTCTTCCCCGCGCTGACGAGCCTCGATCCCGTGGCGCTGGGCCAGCTCTCCGAACGCCGCGGCGAGTTGTTCATGCAATATCTGACGGCAAGAACGCCGCAGCCCGCCCGCGATCAACTGGTGAACCTCACGTTGACCGCGATGAAGGCCATCTCCACCCGCAACTTCCATCCCGGCGTGCGTTACAACGCGGCGCTGATCCTTGGCATGCTCGACGCACGGCCAGCCGGAACGGGCGCCAACGCCGCGCCGCCCCAACCGTTGGCCGAGGGGACGATCGCCCTGGCCGCGTTGCTGGAGAGCGAGGAGATTCGCGGCGTCCCGGTGCCCTCCCCGGTCAAGATCGCCGCACTCGTCGGCCTCGACCGCCACACCGCCTTGGGCGCCAATGCCGAGGTTGCTCCCAAGATCACCGCCGCGGCGCTGGCCATCGCCAATCGCACCGAAGCGCCGGAGGACGTCAGCAGGGAAGTCAACGACTGGATGCGCAGCCTCGCGGCCCGCGTGTTGGCCAATCAGTCGGCTTCTGGATTCACGCCGCCGGTTTACGATGCGTTCGTCAAGCTCATCGGCGACGCCAACATGAACGTGGACGACCGTTGCAAAGTGGCCGAGATGGTTACCGCAACCATGCTCACGGGGGCTCAGGGCATCGACGCCGCCTTGCTGACCGAAGCGATCGGAAAACTTGCCAAGGCAGTTGCCAAAGTGGAGCGTGAGAAGGCAGAAGAATACCAGGAAAAAGTGCTGGGCGGGTCAGGCGGATTCACCGGCGCCTATGGCGGCAGCGATGGCGGCGGACGCGGCGGATATGGCGGCGGGTACGGGGGCGGCGGACGTGGCGGATACGGCGGCGGACGCGGCGGGGGGTATGGCGGCGGTCGCGGCGGATACGGGGGCGGCGACGGCGGCGGCGGATTTAGCGATCCGCTCGCCGAAGAAGGACCAAAAATCGAACGGCGTCGCGTCCTCGACCGGCTCGTGGCGGTCATGAGCGCCGCAAGTGCCGTCGCCCAGGCCGATACGAGCGATCTGAAACAGCGGATGACTGAACTTGCCGCTCTCGTGAGGAGCGCGGCCACCACGGTGGCCAACGAAAAAACCACCGAGGTCGATGTCGCCGAGGCAATCATCATGCTCTCTGGGGAGATCGACGACCTCGTCAGCAGTTGGCAAGTCGCCGCTTTACCAGCGGAGCCGGCCGACGAGGCGCCGGCGGGCGAGGCAGCGGGCTTCGGCGAGGATCAGGATCAACCAGCGGACGACGCCGAGCCGGCTGCGGAAGGCGCCTGATCCGCCGCCCGCATTTGCCGCCGTCGCTGAGCGACGCATCCTGACGCCGCGAGAACGCCCCTTAGCCGCGCATCTTCTCGAGCACCGTAGGCTGGCGATCGAGCAGATACGCCGCCGCGAGGCACGCCGTCGCCAGCGTCACGTAGCAGAGGTCTCCGGCCAGCATCGTGCGATAGAACGGCAATCCGCGCACAAAGCAGTGCTTGAGCCCGGCCCAGGTGGGTTCGTACATGCTTCCCGACGCCCAGACGGCAAAGTTAGTCACCACGAAAAACGCCGTGGCCGGCACGAAGCCGCACAGGCTCCAGGCGAGGGCCCGCCGCCAGCCGCCGACCTGACGCGCCGAGCGGCCCAATGCCACGGGCAACAGCACGATGGCAAACACGCTCACGCGCACCAGCAGGTTGTCGTGCGCCGGAAGCACGACGTCCGAGACGGCGAGCATCGTCCAGGGGACGAGAACCGCAGGCAGCCAGCCACGAAAGTAAAACCCGCCGATCGCCGCGATCGCCGCCAGCGGCGTAAAGTTCCAGGCCGGCTGCGCCCAGCGGCCCAGCACGCCGAAAACTACCAGCAGCGTAAACACAACGAGCTCGCGACGCGATTGACGATTCATGGTGCTCATCGATCACAGGGACCAAGGACAGTCGACACGGGCCCCGCTGACCAATTCCGAAGTCGCCTGCCACGTTGGACGACGTCGATTCTGGCCGATAGCTGACAGCCGATCGCCGACAGCCTGCCCAACAGCAATTTACTCCTGCTGGCGGAACTCCCACAAGACGGCGTCGCCGGCCTCCAGCTCCCGCACCGCGAAGCTCACCTGGCCGAAGTCGCCGTCGACGCTGTACATCCAATATCGGCCGGCGCCGCGTTCGTTGGCCACGCCTTCCAGCGAGGTGAGAAACGCCAGCTCGCCCTCGCCCTGCTGCGTGAAAACGAGCGGCGGTTGAAACTTGCGGGCCTCCTCCATGAGGGCGCCCACCGTCAGCTTGGGGAGAAACGGCAAGGCGTCCCACTGGCGGCGAGCGCCGTTGCCAAAGTCGATGGTCAGCGAGACGGTCTCGCCCTCGGGACGCGGCGCGGGCGTCCAAGCCGGCGCCTCGCCGGGCGTGGCGGCGCCCCCCAGCGGAACCTCGCCGGTTCGTTCGGGGCGGAGGGTCGCCAGCAGCGCGCCCACGGCCGCAGCGACCAAAAGCAACACCCACGGAAACGCCCGGTCGCCGCGCCGCGCGTCGCCCTCGTGGCCTGCTGGGCTAGGGGGAGTGCGTTCCATAGAATGCAGCATACCAAAGCGGACAGTGTGACGCCCCTGGGCGCGCGTCGAACGCCCCGACCCGTGGAGATTTGTCATGGCGGACTCGTCGATGTTCACGCTCGAAATGCCGGCGCCCGACGTGGCCGTGCTGTCCATCAACGATCCCGCCAAGGGCGCCAACGTCCTGTCGCGAGCCGCGCTCCAATCGCTCGACAAGCATCTCGCTGCCCTCGAGAAGCGCACTGACCTCGCCGGCCTCGTGCTCCGCTCGACCAAGCCCGGCAACTTCATCGCCGGCGCCGACCTGCGCGAGTTCGCCGCCGATCTCGACCGCGGCGCCGACGAGGTTGCCGCGGTCTCCCGCAAAGGCCAGCAGCTCTTCGCCCGGCTCTCGAAAACCCCGTTCGTCACGGTCGCCGCCATCGAAGGCACGTGCGTCGGCGGCGGATCGGAACTGGCCATTTGGTGCGACCGCCGCCTGATGGCCGACAACGAAGCGACCAGCTTCGGCTTCCCGGAGGTGAAACTGGGCATCCTCCCGGGCTGGGGCGGCACGGCCCGGGCGCCGCGGATCGTCGGCCTGTCGAACGCCGCGGAGCTGATCACCGGCGGCGATTCCGTCGACGCCAAGGCGGCGTACGCGATGGGGCTGGCCGACGTCGTGCCAATGGGGAATGCCGAACGGGGAATGGGGAAGGCAGGAAGCAAGCCAGTCGCTGACTCAAGCTCCCCATTCCCCATTCCCCATTCCCCATTCGACCCCCTCCTCGCCGCCGCGATCCAGCTCATCCGCAACGAGCAACAATCGAAACAGTATCTGGCCGACCGCCAGCTCTGGGCCGGCCCGATCGAAATCAGCGACACCGAGCTCGGCTTCCTCGGCGCCACGGCCAGCGCGTACATCCAGGGCCAGACCAAGGGCCACTACCCGGCCCCGCTGGCGGCGCTCGAAGCCCTGCTGGGCGGCGCCGGCGTCGACGTCGAAACGGCTTGCGGCATCGAAACCGAAGCCTTCACGCCGCTATTCGGCTCGCCGATCAACCGCGCGCTGCTGAACGTGTTCTTCCTCCGCGATCTCAACAAGAAGCAAACCGGCGTGCCCGCGGGCGTGGCGCCGCGGGAGATTCGCAAGGCCAGCGTCATCGGCGCCGGCGTCATGGGCCAGGGCATCGCCGCCGCGAACATCAAGCGCGGCATTCCCGTCGCCCTGGGCGACGTGACCGCCGAAGCGATCGCCCGCGGCGTGCAGGCGACGCTCAGCGAAGCGAGCTTCAACCGCGCAACCAAGGGCCCCGATGTGAAGCGTGCCCTCGAGCTCGCCCCACTACTGGGCGGCACGCCCAGCGATGCGGAGTTGTCGGCTGCCGACATTGTGGTCGAAGCGATCTACGAGAACGCCGATGCGAAGAAAACACTCTATGCCCGGCTCGAGCCACTGCTGCCAAAACATGCCGTGCTGTGCAGCAATACCTCGACCATACCCATCGCCGCGCTCGCCGCGGGACTCGAGCGGCCCGAACAGTTCTGCGGCCTGCATTTCTTCAATCCCGTGCGGCAAATGCCACTGGTCGAAGTCATCCGAGGTCGCGCCACAAGCGACGAGACGGTCGCCACGGCCGTCGCCTACGCCCGCCGGCTCGGCAAGTCGCCGATCGTCGTGAACGACGGCCCCGGGTTCGTCGTCAACCGCGTGCTGCTGCCCTACATGAACGAAGCGCTGCTGTTGCTCGAGGAAGGGGCGAGCATCAAACAGATCGATCGCGCCGCCACGTCGTTCGGCATGCCCATGGGTCCCATCACGCTGTACGACACCGTAGGCCTCGACGTGGCGGTCCACGCCGGCGGCGTGCTGCAGGCGGCGTTTCCCGATCGTGTGGAGCCTTCGACGATTCTGCCAGCGATGGTCGCGGCCGGCCGCATCGGAAAAAAGGTCGGCAAGGGCTTTTTCGACTACGGCGGCAAGAAGCGCGACCGCGGCGAAGACAGCCCCGAGGCGGCCGCGATCATCGCCGCGGGCCGCCGCGGCGAGCGCAGGTTCAGCGGCGAGGAAATCACCGACCGCTTGTTCCTGCCGATGCTGCTGGAAGCGACGCGCGTGCTTGAAGAAGGCATCGCCGCCCGCGCCCGCGACATCGACCTCGCGCTCATCTTCGGCATCGGCTTCCCCCCGTTCCGCGGCGGCCTGCTGTTCTGGGCCGACGCGCTCGGCGCCGCGGCGATCATCGAAAAACTCAAGCCGTATGAGTCGGCGGGCGAGCGGTATCAACCGACCGCGTTGCTGCTGGAAAAATCGCGAACGGGCGGGAAGTTTTATGAGACTGGGCGTTGAGGCAGGGTTTGTGGCCTATGGGACAATGGGACTATAGGACAATGGGACTAACGGAGTTTTAAGATGATTGACAACTTTGCGTGAGGGACGATTCGTATGGGCCGCGACTATCAGAACATCGTTGCTTGGGAACGCAGCCATCGATTGACGCTTTCGGTATATCAGCTCACCAAAATATTCCCCAGCGATGAACGGTTTGCGCTAATGAATCAACTGCGTCGCGCCGCCTACAGCGTCCCATCCAACATCGCCGAAGGATCCGCACGAGAATCGAAGCGCGATTACCTGAGATTTCTATTCATCGCCCTTGGCTCACTCAAGGAGGTGGAGTATTTCCTGTTGCTCGCCCGCGACCTTGGTTATGTGAGCAACGAAGACTTCGCGCAAGCCACAGACCGCGTCAACGCAGCCTTCGCAGCTCTATCCGGCCTCATCAAAGCAGTTCAAAAGGAAGTCAGCCTTTTCGGCCGCACCTGGACGCTCCTCGCCGCCCTCGCACCAATCCTCGCCGCTTGCCACGCCTTCAACCCTTCCTAACAAATCAACCGACCCATAGTTCCATGGTCCCATAGTCCCACGGTCCTATGGTCCCAAAGTCCTCCCCTCGCATGAAAACACCCGTCATCATCGATAGCTGCCGCACCCCGATCGGCCGCGCTCACGCTGAGCGCGGCGTCTTTCGCGACGTGCGGTCGGACGACCTGGCCGCCGCCGTGGTCCGTGCGCTTATCGAACGCACCGGCGTCGATCCCGCGGTGATCGAGGACGTGGTGCTGGGATGCACGCAACAGCAGCGCGAGCAGGGGTTCAACGTCGGCCGCATCGTGTCGCTGCTCGCCGGGCTGCCGTCCACCGCGGCGGGCGCCACGATCAACCGCCTGTGTGGCAGCAGCCTGCAGGCGCTCAATCAGGCCGCCCACGCCATCGCGGCCGGCGCCGAAGACGTGCAGATCGTCGGCGGGCTGGAGCACATGCACCACATCGCGATGGATGCGGGTGTGGACTTCAACCCCAAGCTGTTCCACGCTACGAGCAAGGGCGCGCTGCACATGGGCTTCACCGCCGAGTTCCTCGCCCAGACGCAGGGCATCGAGCGCCTCGCCCAGGACGAGTTCGCCCTGGCAAGCCACCGCAAAGCCGCCGCCGCGACCGACGCCGGCGAGTTCGCCCGCGAGATCGTCCCCGTCTGGGGCCGCGACGACGCCGGCGCCCGCGTGCTCACTCGCGAGGACCAGTGCATCCGCCGCGACACGACGCTGGAGGCCCTCGCCGCGCTGGAGCCCGCGTTCATGCCCAAGATCGGCACGGTCACCGCCGGCAACAGCTCGCCGCTGAACGACGGCGCCGCGGCGCTGCTCGTCATGAGCGACGCGCGAGCCAAGGAACTCGGCCTGACGCCCAAGGCCAAGGTGCTCGCCACCGCCGTGGCGGGCGTCGACCCCTGCGTCATGGGCACGGGCCCCGTACCGGCGACGCAACTCGCGCTGAAGCGGGCCGGACTGAAGCTCGCTGACATCGACCTCGTGGAGCTCAACGAAGCGTTCGCCGCCCAGGCGCTGGCCTGCATGCAGATGCTGGAACTCGACCCCGCGAAGGTGAACGTCCGCGGCGGCGCCATCGCCATCGGCCATCCGCTGGGGGCCAGCGGAGCCCGCATCGCCACCACGCTCCTGCATGCCATGGAAGCCCGCGACGCCGCGCTCGGCGTCGCGACCATGTGTATCGGCATCGGCCAAGGCATCGCGACGGTCTTCGAGCGCATGTGACCGCGCGGCCGCGCGACTCGACGCCAACGAGCCCCGACCAAGCTTGGTCGGGGCTGCACTACGCGCCGCGCTGCCTCCAGCAATCCGCGTCACGTCATCCGCAACCGATCGATCCAGTGCCCGCGCGCGTGCCCTTGTCGCGCGCAGCCGCAACGAACTCGCCTGCGCTGTGGGCGCAAATCTCGAACCGCAGCTCCGCCTTTCGCGCATCGATCAACCAAAACTCGCGCGGCGCCGCCCCGTGGACGGGGCGGGCGGCGCCGCCTAAGCTGCCGGCGATGTCGTGGGATTACGAAGTTGTCGTCATCGGCGCGGGCGCCGCGGGGCTCTTGGCCGCGACGCGGGCGGCCCAGCGCGGGCGCCGCACGCTGCTGGTCGAGAAGAATCGCAAACCGGGCGTGAAGATTCTCATGTCCGGCGGGACGCGGTGCAATCTCACGCACGCGACCGACCGCCGCGGCATCGTCGCGGCGTTTGGCGACCAGGGCCGGTTTCTGCACTCCGCCCTGGCGGCGCTGGGCCCGGACGAGCTGGTCGCGCTGTTCGCGGTTGAAGGCGTTGCGACGAAGGTGGAGCCCGGCGGGAAGGTGTTTCCCGTGAGCGATCGGGCCCTCGACGTGCTGCGGGCGCTGGAGCGGATGGTCGCGCGGAGCGGCGCGGAGCTGTGGCTCGATGAAGCGGTGGAGGCCGTGGATCGCGCCGAGGGCGGGTTTGCGGTTCGCACGGCGCGGCGCACGATTCGTGCGGCCAAGGTGATTCTCACGGTGGGCGGGCAGTCGTATCCGGGGTGCGGGACGCGCGGGAACGGCTATGCGTGGGCCAAGGCGCTGGGACATACGATCGTGCCGCCGCGGCCGGCGCTGGTTCCGCTCTTGTCGCCGGAGGCGTGGGTGCATGAGCTGCGCGGGGTGACCGTGGCGGATGTGCGGGTGCGCGTTGGGGAGGTCGGCGCTAAGCCGCAAGCGGCGGGGCGGGGGTCGTTTTTGTTTACGCATTTCGGACTTTCGGGGCCGGTGGTGATGGATTTGAGCCGCGCGGTGACCGCGCGGCCGCAGGCGGGGCGGTGGGAGGCGGTTTGTGATTTTGTGCCGGGGGTGGGGGAAGGTGAGATCGTGGCGCGACTGGCCGCTGAAGCGGCACAGTCCGGAAAGAGGGGGGTGGCGAATGTCGTTGGGGAGTGGGCGCCGCGGCGGTTGGTGGAGGCGCTGATGGGGCGGGCCGGCGTGCCGGCGGAGCGGCGGGTGGCGGAGCTTTCGCGGGGGGAGCGCCATGCGCTGGTCGCGGCGCTGAAGAATACGGCGATTTCGATCACCGGGTCGCAGGGGTTTAAGAAGGCGGAGGTGACCGCGGGCGGGGTGTCGCTGCCGGAGGTCGATTCGCGGACGATGGAGAGCAAGCTCGTGCCCGGGTTGTTCATCGCCGGAGAAATCCTCGATCTCGACGGGCCGATCGGGGGTTACAATTTTCAAGCCGCGTTCAGCACCGGCTGGCTCGCCGGCGAAAGCGCGTAGGGTGCGTGAAACGCACCATGAAGCGGCGAATGAATGGTGCGTTTCACGCACCCTACGTTTAAGATAGCCGATGCCCGGCCCAAACTCATCTCCTCGGGGAACCCGCCATGGATCGCCGCCATTTCCTTGTTCGCGCCGCCCTTGCCCCTGCCGCGTTGTCGATGCTGGGCGGCGGCGCCCGCGCCCAGGACGCGGACGCGCCCGCGGGCGAATGGATTCCGCTGTTCAACGGCAAAGACCTTACGGGCTGGACGCCGAAGATCAAGGGTTACGAACTGGGCGACAACTATGCCGACACCTATCGCGTCGAGGACGGTGTGATCAAGGTGCGGTACGACAAGTACGAGGGACCATTCCGCGGCAAGTTCGGGCATCTGTTTTTCGACGAGCCGTTTTCGAACTACATCCTGCGGGTGGAGTACCGGTTCGTCGGCGAGCAGGCCCAGCGCGGTCCCGGGTGGGCGATCCGCAACAGCGGCGTGATGATCCACGGCGAGCCGCCGCAGTCGATGCGCAAAGATCAGGATTTTCCTGTCTCGATTGAAGTGCAGTTGCTCGGCGGCGACGGGACGAACGCGCGCACGACCGGCAATCTCTGCACGCCGGGCACGAACGTGATGTACAAGGGCAAGCTGCACTTGGACCACTGCACTAATAGCACGAGCCAGACGTTTCACGGCGACCAGTGGGTCACGTGCGAGATCGAGGCCCACGGCGGCGGCGTGATTCGCCACACGATCAACGGCGAGACGGTGATCGAGTACAGCGAGCCGCAGCTCGACGAGCGCGACGTGGACGGCAAGCGGCTGCTCGATTCGGGGCAGGCGAAGCTGCTGACCGGCGGAACGATCTCGCTGCAGTCGGAAAGCCACCCGGTCGAGTTCCGCAAGGTGGAGCTCATGCGGCTGGAGGGCTAGAGCTTCGTGGTGAATCCCATCGTATGCGGAAGGGGATTTACCACAGAGGGCACGAAGGACACAGAGGACAAAGTAGGAAGTAAGAATTGTGAAGGAAGACGTGCTGGTAAAAAGCACAACCTTCTTTCTTCATAATTCATCCTTTTCTTCCTTCTCTGTGTCCTCTGTGGTAATTCCCTTCTGACAGAAGGTACGTGGGCGGCCAGCAATTGATAGGCCCAAGGGCAACGAAGGAGAGTCAACAATGCGGCGAAGAACAATATGCGGCGGATTGTGGATGACGGCGATGTTGTTAGTAAGCATCGTCGCATGCGAGAGCGCGCACGCGGCCGAGGGGCCGACGAAGAAGCTGCTGCTGCTCGGCATCGACGGCTGCCGATTCGACGCGCTGCGCACCGCGAAGGCGCCCCATTTGGATGGGCTGATCGAGCGGGGCGTCGCCGCCGATCCGATTCGCATCTTTCCCGAGCGCTACCGCGAGGCGGACACGATCAGTGGCCCCGGCTGGTCCAGCATCCTCACCGGCGTGTGGGCCGACAAGCACGGCGTGCTCGACAACGAGTTCACGGCGCCGAAGTATGACCAGTACCCGCCGTTCTTCATGCGCTTGAAGCAGGTCCGGCCGGAGGCGGTTGTGGGCTCGTTTTCGGACTGGGATCCGGTCGCCGGCACGATCATGGCGAGCGTCGCGGGCGCGCGCGACTTCACCGAGCAGCGCGACGGCGAGAAGGGGGAGTCCTACGAATTGTCCGACGCCGCAGTGACCGCCGCGGCGGTCGAGTTTCTCTCAACGCAGGATCCGACGGCGACGTTCGTGTACCTGGGGCAAGTGGACGAAGCGGGACACGCCCACGGGTTTCATCCGTCGGTCCCGGAGTACGTCGCGGCCATCGAGCGCGTGGACGGGCACGTCGGCGAGATCGTCGACGCGGTGGCCAGTCGCCCGACCTACGCCGACGAGGATTGGCTGGTCCTGGTGACGGCCGATCACGGCGGGCACGGGACCAGCCACAGCGCGGGCCACGACGTGCCGGACATCGCCCGCTCGTTTCTGATCGTGAGCGGGCCGGCGGTCGATCGCGATGCACAGCCTGGCCAGTGCGGCCTGGTCGACGCGGCGACGACGGGGCTGGCCCACCTGGGCGTTGCGATCGATCCCGCGTGGGGGCTGGATGGCCAGGTGGTGGGTCTGTCGGCGGGCGAGCGCAAAAAGTGAGCCCCCGGTCCGCCGACCGGGGCTCGAGCACAGCCCTCTCGACTCTCGCCAGCCGTCCTCAGGAAGGGCTGCGTTCCCAGCGTGCCAACCACGGTGCCGCTAAGAACAGCACGCCGGGAACAGCGAACAACAAAAACGTTGGACCCGGGAGGACGCCTACATCCGTCCAGTTGATGGCGTAGAAAGCCCCCAGTGCGGCGAGGGAAACGAGGCCGCCAGCCCGTTCGTGCCGCCAAGCCAAGGCATAGCCCGCAAACATGATGGCCAGCGCGACGATTTGTCCTAGAACGCCTGGCCACAGATGCGACGCCTTGGGGAGGCCTTCTCCCACTGCGAACGCCATCCACGTGCCGAAGAGAAGGACGGTCAGCGTCCTCCCAGTCCAACGTACGACCTCCGAAGGGTGAAACGATTGCAGCGATGCTGTTCTCATGACGTTTTGCCCCTGCGGTGGTCGACTCATGACGACCAACCGCCGGGGACAACGGGAAGCAATCGCGGCGCCAGTTGCCATGGACGCGTGATGGCGCGGGGCGCGGCGGCGCAAGGTCGCAGTACTGCACGATTTCGAGCAATTCGCGTTGAAATCGATGCGAAGGCGCCGCTTGTCGACGGCGCGCCATAGCGCGCCCAGCGCTCCGCAGGGCGCGCTGGCGCGGAAGAGAATGCCTGCTATTAATTTCCAATCTCTCCGGCTTCCTCGCCATTAACAGGATGATGCATTTGCTATCGACGCACGCGTCTTGGCCCCGGAGGGGCCGCGTCATGGAGC
>CAYSFP010000017.1:0-16774 GCA_964430075.1 uncultured Planctomycetaceae bacterium
GTAAGCGGTGGACTCGATCCACTTTTCGTCGCTTTCGTGATTTTCGTGGTTCCAATCGCGCAGAACGCACGTCGAAGCGAGCCGCTTCGACCACGTCGCCGAAGCGGCTCGTTTCGACGTCCCGGCACGCCAACAAGGTGACTTCGCAGTTCTCCGGCGCGTCGCGAATCTCTTCGAGGGGGATGTAGGATCGTTGCTCCGTGGGGTATTTTCTAGAGCCAGTTTCAGAACCGAGGGTTAACCCAGCGAGGAGCAACGAGCGATGTCCCGTGGCACAGGTTTCGTGGGTCGCGATGATCAGGCGGGGATGTTCCGTCGATGGGAGGTCCAAACGTCGCCTCCCTGGGCGAAGCGGCGGCTTTCGCATCGACGTTTGGCCTTCCTCGTCGCCGCCTGGTGCGCGATCGCTGCGCACGCCCACGCGGGCGATCCGGCGTTTGACGCCTGGGCGGACGGGCTGGCGGCGGAGGCCATGCGGGCCGATCCGGAACGCGCCACCCGTACGCAGTACTTCCGCGGCGACGAACAGGATGCGCTCGACCGGCGGCTCACGCCGATCACCAGGGCGTATCGCGCCGAGCAGGCGGCGTTTGCCCGCCGCGCGCTGGCGGAGCTCGCCGGGTTCGACCGGGAGGAGCTCGACGCGACGCAGCGCGCGTCGGCCGCGCTCATCGAGTGGCACATGCAGGAGCAAGTGCGGGGCGAGCCGTTCGAGGATCACCGGTTTGTGTTCGATCAGTTCGGCGGCCTGCACGTGCGGCTGGTGCGGTTTCTCACGCAAATCCACCCCGTGCGGAACCGCCGCGACGTGGAGAACTACCTGGCGCGGCTGGGGGACGTGGCCGCGACGATGGACGAGGGCATTGCGCAGGCCCGCGATGCTGCGGAGCGCGGGTTCTTGATGCCGGACTTCATCACGCAATCGGCGATCGGGCAGTTCGATCGCTTCCTGGGCGACGCGCCGGCGACGAATGCGTTCGTGGCGACGCTCGAGGAGCGCGCCGCGGACGTCGAGGAATTGCCCGCAGCCGACCGCGAGGCGCTGGTGGCCGAGGCGGAGAAGATCGTGCGCGAGTCGGTGATCCCCGCGTACGAGCGGGCCCGCGCGCTGCTCGTCGAACAGTTGCCGCAGACGGGGCCTGACGCAGGTTTGTGGCGGCTGCCCCGCGGGGCGGACGCTTACGCTTACGCGCTGGGGCATGCCACGACGACGCAGCTCGCCCCGCAGGAAGTGCACGAAACGGGACTCCGCGAGGTGGCCCGCATCGAGGCCGAAATGGACGGGCTGCTGCGGCAGTTGGGATACGACCAGGGCAGCGTGCGGCAGCGGTTCGAGCAGCTCAACAAGGACCTGCAGCCGGCGGCGGAGCCGGACCCGCGGCCGGCGCTCTTGGCTCGCTACGAGGAGATCCTGGCCGACTCGCTCGCGCGGGCCCAGGCGCTGTTCGACCTGCAGCCGCAGGCGCCGTGCGTCGTGCTGCGCGAGCCGCTGATTACGGAGCAGACCGCGGCGGCGCACTATACGACGCCGGCGCGCGACGGCTCGCGGCCGGGCGTGTTCTGGGCGCCGCTGCCGGGGCCGGAATTCAAGATGCTCAACATGCGGACGCTCACCTACCACGAGGCGATTCCGGGACACCACTTTCAGCTCGCCCTGATGCAGGAGCTGCCGGACCTGCCGCGGTTTCGGCAGGACGGCATCTTTGGCCGCAACAGCGCCAACGCGGAGGGCTGGGCGCTGTATGCCGAGCAACTGGCCGCCGAGGCCGGTTGGTACGAGGGCGACGTGCCGGGGCGCATCGGACAACTGGAAGCGGAATTGTTTCGCGCCCGCCGGCTGGTGGTGGACACGGGGCTGCACGCGATGAAGTGGACGCGGCAGCAGGCGATCGACTACGGCATGCCCGCCCACGAGGTGGAGCGGTACGTGGTCATGCCGGGGCAGGCGTGCTCGTACAAGATCGGGCACCTGAAGATGCTCGCGCTGCGCGAGCGGGCGAAGGCGGAGCTGGGCGAGAATTTCGAACTTCGAGAGTTCCACAACACGCTCTTGCGCGCGGGCAATGTGCCGCTGCCGCTGCTCGAGACGATCGTGAACGACTGGATCGCCGACGTCGCGGCGGGGGACTCGGCGCCTGGGCCGTAACGAACGACGGGACGAAATCCTCGCGACGTGCGGCGCCAGGGAGAAGATTTACCACAGAGGGTAAAGAGGATACGTAGGTCTGGAAGGGAAGGAGTAGACAGTTGGGAGTTGGGAGTCGGGAGTTGGGGGCGACGACCTGAGGGCTCGCGAGTCTCTGGTTAATGATTTCTCCCGTACTTCTCCGACCTCTGTGCCGTCTGTGGTAAAGCCTTCTGCACGGCGAGCGACGCTTGCTATCATGGGGTTTGATTGACTTTGCCCTGGTTCGTGATACGTTGAGGGCCCGCGTCAGAAACGCCCCGTGACCGATTCTTGCCGGGACATTGTTTCTTGCCAGGACGTTGCGTTCGATCGTCCGTTTCCGTTGTGGAGGTGATCGTCTCCGTGAAACGCGGACCGATTCGGCTGGGGTTTCGCCCCACTGAACTTTTCGACGCTCCCGCAATTCAGCGTCTGGCGCAAGACCCCCAGATGTCGCGCTTCCTCTACTGGGAAGTTCCCTTTCCCAGAGACGGGGGCCAGAGCCTTGCACTCGCCGCGGTGCGCGATCGGCGCGAAGGCCGAGCCTTTTCCTTTTCCCTCTTTGTGGACCGCCGCTTCGCGGGAATCGCCTCCCTCGGCGGCATCGATTGGCGGGCCGGCTCAGGCGACTTGTTTTACTGGCTGGGAGCGGCCTACCGGAATCAAGGGGTGGGCGGCTGGGCGGTGGGGCAATTGGTCCAATGGGCACAGCAAGGGCCAGGCCCCAATCGGCGTCTGGCCGTGCTCTACGCGAACTGCCTTGCAGAAAACCAGCCGTCCCTGCGAATACTCAAGAAGAACGGTTTTCGCGAGATCTCCCAGTTCCTCGGCAGCGGCGACCACGGCGGAAAGTTCGCCGGCCGTCGTTGGGTGAGGTTTGCCCGAACATTGCCGCCGGCCCCCGTCGGTCCGCCCGCGTCTGGGCAGTCCCGGCACGAACTCGTCGATTTTCGTCAAGAGGATTGAACATGGCCAATCGTCTCACCGTCCAACAGCCTCAGACCCAACACATCGGGACCTCCTCGTCCACCCCAACGCAGGAGGCGGAGGGGCAGGACGGCGGTCGCAAAGTCTCGTCCCTCATTAAGAAGTTCGAAGCGACGGCCGGCGAGACTTCGACGACCAAGGGCCCCTCGACCGACAAGAAGCCGCAAAGCCTGCCCAAGCAACGCACCGTCGAGCCGCATACGTCGACGGTTAAGCGGCAGGTTGTCGTTAAAAGCAAGGGCCCGACGACCCAACCACAAACCACTCCGAAAAAAACGGAGACGGCATACAACTACAAGGAGTACGTACAAAAGTTCGGTAGCAAAACCGCGAACCTTTACGAGATCGAAAATCTTGGCGTGAAAGTCCCGGAACGGTCGCCGATCTCTTCCGACGACGTCCTCGCTCATCTGCTGAAAAAAGATACCGATGGCGTGATTGACGCCAGTTGGACGGCCATGCAAAAGAATGGCAAGGTCGACGACGTCAATTTGAAGGCCATTACCGACACGATCGCAAAAATATTCGACGATTCGGACTTTCCGTTTACGGAGGAGCAGATCGGCTGGATCAATAAAACGATGGCCGGCAAGGTCATCATTGCCAGAAGCACAGGCGATGAAGACAGCGCCGATACGCCCAACGCGGGCGGCAACGAGTCGGTCCTCTTCGTGGAACCGACGGTCGCCTCCGTCAAAGACGCCATGAAGGAGGTCGTCTTGTCTTACTTCGGCGCCGATTCTCTGCGCAACCGGATCGTCGGCGACGGGGTCGATAAAGTGCTCGCCGGCCTTCCGAAGATGCCCGTGCTGCTCATGGAAATGATCGCCGAACCGATCAAGGATAGCAGCAAGGTCGACAACGGCGATCCTCCGCCCATCGGCATCGCCATGTCGACCGACAAACTCGAATTTACCGGCGGCGAAGGTTTTCACTTCGTTTCGATTACGTCCGCCGTCGGACCGGGCGTGAATGAAGGCAGCGGCCAGATCGCGATCGATGAAACTTATGTCATGCAGTCCAAGGACGGCACGCCCTTGCTGATCTACCAAAAGCCGTCCGTCAAAACGGATCGCGTCCGCGCCGTGAAGGAAGAAGACGGCTCGATCACGAATATGCTGCAAAAGAATTCCACGCAATTGGCCTACAGCCCGAGTCTCTCGAGAGACAAAGTCCGCTCTCTCGTGACCTCCTCAGATAAGATTAAAACGCTGAACGACGGTAAAACGACCGAAGTCGAAGCGGTCGTGGGGGGCGACGGAACGATCAACTTCGTCCAGCACCGGGCCATCCCCGATCAGCGGTCGAAAATCGATCCGACGTATGTAGAAGTCAAAGAGGCAAACGGCCATTCCAAAGCCTTTCAATACACCACCGTCGTCCCCAAATCGGGCGACGCGCTCGTTATCACGGACTGGAGCCAGGTATGTTTCGCCGAAACCATGAAAGAGGCGGAGGCGATGTTCGATTGGAAGGGCGGGTCTCAAAAGGTCGTCATCGTTCGCCATCCCGACGGCTCCAACAGCCACCCCGCCGTCAACTTCGGGAGCTACAAAAAAGAGGTTAACGGCAACAAGGAGCCCAATCCGATTCCATGCCTGGTCGTCCCCAACTTCGATGAGCTCATCGCTCAGAAGAAATCGGCGCTGGGCGACAAGCAGCCTCTCATTGTTGACGGCCAATCGCAAAAGGTCTTTGTTTGGACGGGCAAAACATTTGATTCTAACGCCACCATCAGCAAAGGTCGAATCTCTCACCACATCGGGCTTGATACCAGCGTTTCCGACGGCGAGGTCCTTGAACTGGTCAACAAGCTGAAGACGACCACGAGCGATCAAGTCCGCTCGATCAAGAACGAACTCGACCCGGTGCTCGAGAAATACGAAAAAGAACTGGCTCGCTACGACGAGTTGCTCACGAAGAATGCGGATACCATCCACAATTCCGACGGATTGAAACTCCGCCTCAAGACGGTTCAGGAGAATTTTACGGAGGTCAAGGCGGCGTTAACGAAAGTCGTCCAGGGCAATTCTAAATACACCTTCGAACCCGGGACGCACGCACGCTTGCTGCTGGTGAAGTTCTTCGAATCGAGCATGCACGACATCGATCATTTCAATCAATTGATCGAGGCCGAAAAGTCGGCGTCCCTCTACGTGAAGTCGGCCAAAGTCGCTTCCCTCGGGAAAACCGTGTTCGCGGACGAGGTGAAAGCCGTCGACCATGCCCTGACCGGTCCTCTCAGCCTCCGCTGGAAGCGATTCCTCACGCTTGCGGAGCAAGCGAAGTTGAGTGACTCTCAAATCTCCGATTTCAAGGCGATGATGACGGGTTTGGAGAAACTGGGCGTGACGGCCAACTGGATGTCTATGGTGTTCGACAAAAAATATGCCGAGATCATGCCGACGCAGCGAACCGGATCGACCCCGGCCGCTCCCGCTGCGAAACGGCTGCTCGAAGCACTCGTCAGCGATTACGCCGCCACGTCCGACTTCCTGGCGGCCAACCAGGCCTTGCAGAAGAGCATCGGAGAGATTGAACACGGCATCGCCGATTTTGCTACGCCTTCCAAGTTCGCGAAGGCGTTTGACGAGCTTAAGGCGGTTGCCAAGCCGTTCATCGACAATGACTGGCCGGATGATCTCAACGATAATCCCCTGAAGAAATCCGTTCAGGCTCAAACGTTAGGCCGCTTGATCGAAGTGTTTGACGGCAGCATCAAAAAGCTGAAATCCAGTCCCTTGGAAACCGGCAAGCTCGTCGCCACGGAAGTCGAGATGCTCGATTCATTCTTCGAGTTGTTCGAAAGCCTGTTTGCAAAAATCGATATGCCGGGCCAGAACAACGATCTGACGGCGAAAGCGAAGTACATCGACCAACTTAAAACCGCGTTCAAGTTGCTCAAAGCTGGCATTCCCTCGATGGACCGTCAGACGCTGGAGAACCAATCCCGATGCGGCAGCGCGTTCAACGTAGGCATGTGCCTCTACAGTACCGGGGCGAAGGAAAACCCGAAGACCGTCGAGGAGGTCTTCACGACCATTCATCAGGGGCTGGAGGAGATTCGATCGGGGCTCATGGTCGGCGGGTCGGATTTCGGCATCGATATTCCGGTCAAGATGCATGGATTGCTGGCCGGGGTGCCCAGGCTGGCCATGCAAACGGTCGTCCACGCGCCCGGCAAGCTGGTCGGGACGAACATTTCTTCAACGGGCGTATCCTACACCTACAATATGCCGATACGGGACCACGGCATCAAAGTTACGGCATCCTACGAAAAGCCGAAGGTCGAAGGAGCCGAGGGGAGGGTCTTTCTCGAACTCGACTTCTACGCGGACAACGCAAACAGCCGCCTGGAGAATCTCGCGAAACTGGCGCGCCAGTATCGTTTTGGATCGGAATCGCTGGATGACAGTTCACGCCGAGAGGTGACGTGGGGCGAGAAGCAACTGAAGACGCGATTCGAGATTCGAGACCCGATGGACATCAAGCGTCTGGAGGGGCTCGTCAATTATATGAATCTCTACTCCATGACGTCCGACTCGACGCGACCTAAGCCCCAGCATGTTCTCATGCTATCGTATATCGTCGGATCGAGCGCTGACTTCACCTCGGGCAAGTATCCTGTGAAGCGAAAAGAGGCCCTCAAGGACTTTCTCAATGTGGCGCTGGGAGGCGTCGAGGGAGCCTTTGATGACGAGGGGAAAATCAAGACGGCGAGCACGAATTACAATGTTCAGTTGGCGCCCTCGAAAGCATTTACATTCCACGACAAGACGGACGGCAAGACTTACGCCTTAGATGTTGAAAAACCTCTTTTCGGGCTGAGTAAGGACGTGTTCGATCAACTGCCGGAGGACTTGCTGGGAGAACTCAAGCAAGAAGTCCTGCGCGGCACGCAACAGTTTACATTCGATTATCACGGTAGAACGTACGCGCTGGATCTCAACAAGGACGACCTGGGACTGAGCGCGCGAGATCTTAAAGCATTGTCGCTCAAGGCCGAATTCTTAAGCGACCTTAAGGATGAGCTTAAGCTGGCATGGGACGGCGCCAACTTCTACTTGCCGAGCAAGGATGCCGCATCCTTTAGATTGCCGTGGGCCGATTTTATGTATGGCACGCCTATGGCCTACTCCGGTAAGAAAAAGTTTCCGGAGCTGGAGTTGTGGAAACAAGTCTCCGTGAAGAAGAACGCGCGTCGAGACCTGGCAACGATCGACGGGGCGTTTCCGAAGGTTCTTGAGAAGAAATATGCTCTCCATAACTTGGACAAGACGCTGGAGCGAAGCGGAGGCCAGTTGTCCCCGCAAGAAAGGAATGCTTTGGGCAAATCTCTTCAGGACTACTACGCCGAATTGTCGAAGTTCGAATTGACATGCATGGGATATGTCGGCAAAAAAAAGACCGAGGGCAAGTTTACCAACGCCAACGCCCACGGCCAGGTGAAAGACCTCAAAGAACTGACGGCGATCCAGAAGCGATCGATCGAGCACCGAATGCAGTTGCTCGGTTTTACGCCGGAGGGCCTTTCCAATAAGCAAGTCGCCGCGTTGTCGTTTCGCGAGCACGTCGGTGCATGGTAGGCGCCCGTCAAGCGTCCTTGAGTTTTGTGGAGCGGATGATGGATGGTTGCACCAAACTTTTGCATGATCTCGTCAACCAATACGCCCGCTCGATCGGACTCGGCTCGCTCCCGTTAGACGAACAGGGCCGGTGCAGTCTGCTGTTCGACGACAAATTCAGCGTCACTCTGGAACCCCATCCGGAGGCGGGGTCGTTGGTCTTCTTCGCAGAGCTCGGCCCTGTCCCCGCCGATGGGGAGCATGACTTCTGCCAGAAGATGCTGCAGGCCAACTACTTTTGGCAGCACACGGGCGGCTTGGGGACCCTGGCCCTGGCCCCGGAGGCAGATCCCAACGTTCCGCGCACGGCGGTGCTGATGTACCAAACTCCGCTGCAAAGCCTGGACTTTGGCGCCTTTCGGAATCAGTTCTCGGACTTTGTCGACACGGCGGAAGCGTGGATCGACTATCTGGCTGACTTTGAGCAACAGATGGAGTCCAGCGAGAGCCAGCTTCCGGAAACCGGCCTGAATGGTCCCATGATACGTGTGTGAGGGCACGGATGATGTTGTCCTACGGCCTGGTCGTTGCCCTCACGTTGCCGTTGGCGGCGTTTATTCGCGAGTCTCCGGACCAGCGAGACTTTTCGAGCGAAACCGTCGCGGGAACCGGCGCCGCGGAGAACAATGGGGACGCGGGGACGGCGCAGGCGATCAATGTGAGCGATCCGTTTGGCGTGGAGGTCGGGCCCGACGGCGCGCTGTACGTCACCGAGGTAGGGCATCATCGCGTGCGGCGGCTGGATCTCGAAACCGGCGAGCTGACGACTGTCGCCGGATGCGGGCGCCCCGGGTACGCGGGCGACGGTGGACCAGCGACCGAGGCAGAACTGAACGAGCCGTATGAGGTGCGGTTCGATCGCGCCAGCAACATGTTGTTTGTGGAAATGCAGAATCACCTCGTGCGCCGCGTGGATGCGCGGACGGGCGTCATCTCCACAATCGCCGGCACGGGGCGCGCGGGGTTCGACGGCGACGACGGGCCGGCGACGGCCGCCCAGTTTCGCCAGCCGCACAGCATTGCGCTCGACGCCGAGGGCGCGATCTACGTCGCCGACATCGGCAATCATCGCATTCGGCGGATCGATCCTGCGACGGGCGTGATCGACACGATCGCCGGCAACGGCGAGCGGACGGCGCCGCGAGACGGACAGCGGGCGCTTGGCAACGCGATGCTCGGTCCGCGGGCGCTGGCGATCGACGGCGAGACGATGTGGATCGCCCTGCGCGAAGGGCATAGCGTGTGGCGGCTGAACCTGGAGGACGGCGTGCTGCACCACGTCGCCGGCGCGGGGACGGCGGGGTTCTCCGGCGACGGCGGGCCGGCGGTCGAGGCGCAGTTCAACGGGCCCAAGGGGGTCGCGCTCGACGCGGACGGCAACGTGCTGGTCGTCGACACCGAGAACCATGTGATCCGGCGGATCGACGCGGCGACGGGGGCGATCACGACGATCGCGGGTTCCGGATCAGCGACGTCCGCCGGGGAGGCGGCTCTTGGCGGCACGGCGCCGGCGACGAGCGTGCGGCTCAATCGGCCGCACGGCATCGGCGTTGGGCCGGACGGCTCGATCTATATCGGCGACACGCTCAATCACCTTGTGCGCCGCGTGCGATAGCGAGCAGATTCACCACGGAGGCACGGAGATGATCAGAACAAAGCAAGCAAGTTTCATCGGCGGATCGCAGAATGCTTTGGGGGCAATCCTCCGAATTGAAAGCAAGTGAAGATGCCGCAGAGGCGTTCGCGCAATGCCAAGTCCCTTCAGGCCGAATCCTCTGCATTACTATCCGCCAATTTCTTCGCGCGCCGCGAAGATTTCTTACGGAACGGATTTACCACAGAGTGCACGGAGGGCACAGAGGTCGGATAAGTTCAAGCAAGGATCCTTGAGAAGAACCTCGCGAGCCCTCAGGTCATCGCTCCCCAATTCCTACGGCCTCTTTCCCTTCCTAAATCTCCGTGTCCTCTGTGCCCTCTGTGGTAAATCTTCTCCCCGGCGCCGCGAAGATTTCGCACCTTCGTTTGTCGAGTCCTGAGCTCCCACCGCGTGGTTCCGGCCAACGGCCGGGCTGCGTCTCTGTGGTTTCTTTGCAGCGGCACCTCACTCCGGCAGCGGCTGGCCCTTGGTTTCGGGGCCGAGCCAGACGATCAGCACGCCGACGAGGTAAATCACCGCGAGTGTGGCGCCGGCGCTGGCGAGGCCGTCGATTTCTTTTCGACTCTCAGCCAGGCCGCGCGAAAAGTACGCGGCGAGCACTGCGGTCTGCAGCGAGCCGATGGCCGACAGCACGCGACCGAAGTTGTAGGCGAAGCCCTGGCTGGTGGCGCGGATGCTCGTGGGGAAGAGCTCGGGGAAATAGAGCGGGAACCAGCCGTAGAACGCGGCGGTGATGCCGCCCGCCAGAAACACGCCCACGAGGAGCCGGCCGCCGAAGGCGTCGATCGAGTTGTAGAGCGCCACGAGGGTCGCGAACGAGGCCACGCAGAGTACGGTGTAGGTGATGCGACGGCCGTATCGCCCGGCGGCGAGCGCGGCGAGGACGCAGCCGACGATGGCCCCAACAGACATAGCGATCTGCGTGTACTCTTTTGCGAAGCCGGCGCCCCAGGCGTCGGGCGACGCCTGGGCCAGCGCGATCGACCATTTGGGCAGCCACTGCACGGCGCCCCAGGTGCCAAGCAGCGGCACCCCCGCCAGGCAGGCGCCGAGGATCATCCGCCGCAGGTTGGCCTGGCGTCCGGAAGGCAGTTGGTTAGCCGCCTCGGCGCGGTGCAGGTAGCGCACGACGGGATAGAGGTAGCCGACCAGGGCGACGACGAAGCCGGCCAGCGTACCGCCAATCTGCACGGCGATGAACCAGGGGGGCGTGGTTGCCGGCGCGCCGCCGCCCACGGCTGGCGCCAGCGCCCATGAGCGGAAGGCCGGCGACCAGAGGGAGACGATCCCCAGCGCCGCGACGGCGCCGACGAGCACGCCGACCAGATCTCGCGTAGCCCAGTGCGAGGTTTTTCCCGCTTCGCTGGCGGCCTCCCAGCGGTGCGATTCTGGGACGAACAAACGGATAAAGAACACCAACAGCGCGGGAAGCGAGCCGGCGATCATGAGCAGCCGCCACGCCTGGTTGTGCATGAGCTTGTCGATCATCGACTCCGACACGCCGAGACCGAGCAACATCTCGCCTAAGCCCTGCGTCACGCCCAGCAGCCACAAGCTGAGCAGGCCGACGAGCAAGTAGCCGACGTTCGCGGCGGCGCCGATGACCCCGGCGAGCCACGCGCGCGACCTGTCCGGCCAGAGCTCGGTGACGAGCGCGACGCCCAAGGCCCACTCGCCGCCCATGCCGAGCGAGGCGATGAACCGCAGCGCCGCGATATGCCACGGCGCGGCGGCCAGTCCGCAGAGCCCCGTGAACACCGCGTACGTGAGAATGCTGAGCGACATCGCGCGGACGCGGCCGATGCGGTCGCCGAGCCAGCCGAACAGCACGCCGCCGGTAGCGGCGCCGATGAGGAACGTTGCCATGATGACGCCGAACCAGGCCGTGGCCGCGTTGGCGGCGGACGCGCCGGGGGAGCTGGCGGCGAGCAGATCGGTGAGCGCGTTCTGGCCCACCAGCGGAAACATGCCCATCTCGAAGCCGTCGAACAGCCAGCCGAGAAACGCAGCGACCAGGGCGGCCCACTTGCCGCGTTCGTTCTCCGGCGCCGCGGTATGCATGATGTGCTCCGATCCGTGCGAGGGGGGGCAGTTGGCCGCGTCTCCCGGAGTGGCCGCGTCGATCGATTCGCCTGCGACAGGCGAAAAGCGGCCGCGGCCCCTTGCGCAGGCGACCAGCTCGATCACCAGCATATCGCCGTGTGGCGCCGCCGTCTGCGGCAGGTCCGCCGGCAAGGGGATCGCGGCGGCCTCAGCTCAACCCCGTCGGGGATCGCCCGGAAGCCTGCAGGGTCGCCCTGTTTGGCGCCCAGGGACGTCGAAGCGAACTACGTGGTCGAAGCGGCTCGCTTCGACGATCGTCCTAACCAGGAGCTTGCAGAAGTTCTCCTGCGGAGAGCGCCCGGCCGCTTGACGCGTTATGCAATGCATTGCATAACGTGGGTCGCGACTTCCGTCAGATGGCCAATCGAACGTAACCGAATTGTGCAGGCGAGATTCATGGCCTCCTGGAGATCCGAATGCCGAGGCCGTCGCGTCGAGCCGACCGGGCGGCCGGGCGTCGCCTTGGTGGAAATTCTGGTTGTGATCGGCATCGTCGGCGCGCTATTCGCGCTCCTCCTGCCGGCGGTTCAAGCGGCTCGCGAGCGAAGCCGGTGCTCGCAGTGCGGATTCAACCTGCGGCAATCCGCGCTGGCGGTGCTGAGCCATGCGGAGCGGTTCACGCGGCTGCCGCCGTCGCACACGGTCGAGCCCGAGCCGCGGCGCGGACTGTTCCCGCTCATTCTCGATGGGCTCGGATACGTGGCTCTGCGGGACGCCTACAGATTCGACAAACCGTGGAACGACGGCGCCAACGCCGCCGCCACGAGCCAAACCCTGCCCGAACTGATTTGCCCGACGACGCCCGAGACGCGCCAGCGCGTGACCGACTACGTTCCCGCGCCGACGCTCAGCAGCACCTTATATCAACCGTTGATTTCTCTAGGCGCCATCACGCAACGGCGGGAGTGGCGGTCGATGCTGCAACCGCAAATCCGCGTGGTCACCGCCGGGTCGGTGCGCGACGGCATGTCGAGTTCGTTCATGCTGTTCGAGGCGGCGGGGCGGCCGACGCAGTACAAGAATGGCAATCGCGTCGACGGCGCCCACGGCGGCGCCCACTGGGCGAGCGACGGGTCGTCCACGGGCATCCGCCGCTACTGCAACGGAACGCAACTGGCCAACTGCGAAAACATCCAGGGCGTTTACAGCTTTCATCCCGGCGGCTGCAACTACGCGTATGGCGATGCGGCCGTCCGGTTTCTCGATGAAACGATGGACCCCGAAGTCTGGGTGTCGCACTTCACGATGGCGGCGGCCGATTAGTTGGCTGACGTCCGCACACAGACCGCAGCTTGAGCACCACGAAACTGAGCGAGGACGACGATGTTCACGAAATTGCCCATGAGAGTGATAGGTATCCTGGCCTTGATGGCCGCCACGGCGGCGGCCCAACCGCAGACCATCGCCGAAATTCGGCAGAATCACTCGTCGCTGCAGAATCAGTGGGTCGACGTGGCGGGCGGAATCGTCACGTTCAAGAGTACCTTGGGGACGCGCATTGTGCTGCAGGACCCCAACGACGACGAGTACGCCGGAATTCAAATTCGTGACCTCAATTCCGTGCAGAACGACACGGGCGGGTGGCTGTGGAACCGGGTGAACGTCGGCGACTGGGTGTCGTTCTCCAACGTGCGCGTGACGGAGTGGACCGGCAACACGATGCTGCGTTTCAACGACCCCGATCGGCCGAACGACGATTTCCCCTTGTCGACGTTCACCATCGAGAGCACGGGCAATCCTTTGCCGCGGCCCGTGCGCGTGGGGCTCGGCGAGATTCTCGCTCCGACGTACGACGGGGCCTTTCACATCGAGCCGGGGGCCCTGTCGGACTATCAGAAGCTCGAAAGCATGCGCCTGGCGGTGACCGACGTCGAGGTGGCCGAACTCGATACCGGGCGCTTTGCCGACAACTACGTGTTGCGGGCCCAGAACGACTCAGGCGGCGGAGGCGCGAGCGTCTTCGCCGCGGACTACAACAACTACAATCGTGACGTTTCGAACGATTACCACCCAAAGGTCGAAGTGGGCGCCGAATTCGAATATGTCGTGGGATACCTCGAGCGGTCGAAAGCGTCGTCAACGCCGGACGACTACTATCAACTCGTCACGATGACGTCCGCCTCGTTTTCCCAGACGCCGGGCGACTTTGACTACGACGGCGATACGGACGGCAACGACTTTCTCGCGTGGCAGCGGGGCGAGTCGGCAGGCGGGCCGCTGAACACCGACGACCTGGCCGACTGGCGATCGAACTATGGCGCGAGCGGCGGCGGGACGACGAGTGTGCCGGAGCCGGGCGCGTGGACGTTGTCTTTGGGTTGGCTTGCGCTTTGGCGACGTCGTCGGGGGGCGGGTTTGATCGTCGCTGGGCGCTGGGCTTGGAACGCTTCTTCCCTCAGGATCGTAGATGTCAGCGCGTTCCGATCGTAGGCCCGGCGTTCACGCCGCTTTGGAAGCGCGGATCGCCTTGGGCGGCCGAGCGCGCGACATGGTCGGTCGCCGGCGGTTGATCGAGGCCGAGACAATCCGCGGCATGATGCGGCTGTAGCCGACCGCCGACGGAACCCAGCCCGACCGCACGGCCGCCGAGCGGATGTTGTATGAAAAACCCGGCGTGAATGCCGGGCCTAAGAGGCGGAGGCCGCACGACTAGCCTTCCCCACCCGCGCGAGCGAGAGAGGGGAAATTCAAACCAACTCGTGGAGTGTGTGTACGATGCGTGCTGGGTTGCTTTGCCGGGTGGGGATGGCCGTCGCGATCGTTGCGGCGCCTGTGATTGTTGGCCCCATGGGATTCGCACAGTACGCGGGGCCGGCAGAGAGCGGCGTCGAGCGGGCAGAGCGGGCCTCACGCGTCGAGTTGATCGATGAGGCCGGCAAGCGATTTCAAATCGCCGATGCCGATCTGGCGGAACTCTCCGTCCAGTCCGTGGACGTGACGGACGGCGATCGGACGCTGACCTACGAAGGCGTGTCGCTTCACGACGTGTTGCATAACTATGGCGTCGGTTTCGGCGAGCAACTCCGGGGGCGGCGCACGCCGACCGTCGTCTTGTGCGAAGCAAGCGACGCCTACCGCGTCGTCTTTGCGCTGGCCGAAATCGATCCCGCGACGACCGACAAGCAGGTCTTGCTCGCCTTTCGCTGCAATGGCCAGCCGCTGCCTGCCGAGGAAGGGCCGTTTCGCTTGCTGACGCCGGGCGAGAAGCGGCGGGTGCGCGCCATCCGGATGCTCACGACGATTCGCATCGTCAACCTCATTGAACTGCCGATGACGTCGGCGCCGGGCGAAGCTGGGGAGGAATGAGGGATGGCCAAAGCGGCGCGGCGGTTCTTCGGGCATCTCGCAATCGTTGCGTGCGCGGCGCTGTTGGCGTCCTGTTCCAAATCGTCCGATGCAGCGCGTGATGAGGCATCGCAAGCCGACGGCGCCGTCGACAAGACGCCTCGGGCGCTTATCGTTTCCGTGGCCGCCAGCACCACCGAAGCGATGGAGGCACTCTGTGAAGCGTTTGAACGGCAAACCGGCGTCGAAGTGAAGGTGAATCCTGGTTCGAGCAACGGACTGGCAACGCAGATTCTCGCCGGAGCGCCGGCCGACTTGTTTCTCTCGGCGAGCCGGGAATGGGCGGATCAACTCGACAGCGGCGGCCGGGCCGCGGACCGCGTCGACCTGTTGACCAACCGGCTGGTCGCCGTGGCGCCGAGCGGCAATCCGGCGAACGTGCACGCTCCTGAGGGCCTGGCCAGCAACGCCGTCCAAAAGATCGCGCTCGCCGGCGAGAACGTCCCGGCAGGCGCGTATGCCGATCAAGCGCTGACGAAGCTGGGTTTACTCCAGCAACTGGTGGATGAGGGCAAGATCGTCCGCGGACAGGACGTGCGCGGCGCTTTGGGCTATGTTGAGCGGGGCGAGGCCGAAGCCGGCGTCGTCTACGCGACGGACGTGCGCGTGGCGCCGGGCGTCGAGGAGGCGTTCGCGTTTGACCCCGAGTTGCATGACGAGATCGTGTATGTGCTCGTGCTGGTGGAAGACCGTCCCGCGGCCCGCAAGCTGTTCGAGTTCCTGCAGGGCGAGCAGGCGCAGGGGAAGTTCGAGGAGCTTGGCTTCATGCCGTGGCGGGCGGCCACAGCGTCGCCTTAGCTTCCACGCAGTTGTTTATTTTGAGGTCTGCGCCGTAAATGATCCAACACCTGGACGGCTGTCGGCTGTCGGCTATCGGCTATCGGCCAGAAGAAAACTACCTGCTTTCCGGCTGACGGCCGACAGCCGATAGCCGACAGCCGACAACTAGCGTGGCTCCTTTGCTGCGCAGACCTCATTAAAGGCGTCCGGCATGTGGCTTTCTCCCGCGGAGTGGCAAGCGCTGCGGCTGTCCGTGTTCGTCGCGAGCGTCGCGGTCGCGGCGAGCCTGCCGCTCGCGATCGCGCTGGGTTGGCTGCTGGCCAAGCGGCGGTTCGCAGGCAAGTTTCTCGTCGAAACGCTGGTCAACCTCCCGCTCGTGCTGCCGCCCGTCGTCACCGGTTATTTGCTGCTCGTCCTGTTTGGCCGGCGGGGTCTGCTGGGCGGTGCGCTGGAACGACTGCTGGGCCTTCGGTTCGTCTTCGACTGGAAAGGCGCGGCCGTGGCAGCGGCGGTCGTGTCGTTTCCGCTGTTGGTGCGGCCGATTCGTCTCGCCTTCGCGGGCGTTGACGATCGGCTGATCTCCGCGGCGCGGACGCTGGGCGCCGGCCCGCTCGACGCGTATCTTTCGATCGCGCTGCCGCTGGCGCGCCCCGGCATCTTGAGCGGCGCCGTACTCGGATGGGCGCGAAGCCTCGGCGAGTTCGGCGCCACGATCATGATCGCAGGCAACATTCCCGGCGAAACGCGGACGATTCCGCTGCTCGTTTACTCGCAGTTGGAGACGCCGGGCGGCATGGCGGCATCGGCGCGGCTGGTCGTGGCGACCATCGCCATGGCCGCCGCCGCGCTCGCCGTCGGCGAGTGGCTCGATGTTCGCGGGCGGCGCCGCCTGGCCGGAGCGACGCCTCATCCATGAGCGAGCTGCGATTCGATTGCCGATTCCAGTATCGCGGCGGGTTCGCGCTCGACTTCGCGTTCGTGACGGACGAGCTCGTCACCGCGCTGGTCGGGCCCTCCGGCAGCGGCAAATCAACGGTCCTCAACCTGATCGCCGGCGTGCTCACGCCCCGCGACGGCGTCATCCGGCTGGGCGGCAGCGCGCTGTTCGAT
>CAYSFP010000017.1:16784-48439 GCA_964430075.1 uncultured Planctomycetaceae bacterium
ACGCCGGGCGCATCGTCGCGGACGGCGAGACCCTGTTCGATTCCGCCGCCGGGAAGAATTTACCGCCGGAGCGACGATCGATCGGCTACGTGTTCCAGGATTACCAATTGTTTCCGCACCTCTCGGCGGCGGAAAACCTGCGCTACGGTCAACGGCGCAGCGGAACGGATCCCGCGGAGTTCGACCGCGTGGTGGCGACGCTGAAACTGGGCGATCTCCTCCAGCAGGCGCCCGCGACGCTCAGCGGCGGGGAGAAACAGCGGGTCGCGTTGGGCCGTGCCTTGTTGCGCGATCCCCAGCTCCTGCTGCTCGACGAGCCGCTGGGCGCGCTCGACGTGGAGCTGCGCGCCAGCATTACCGAGCACCTGCGCCGGGCCCTCGGCGAGTTCAGGACGCCCACGATCCTGGTGAGCCACGATCCGGCGAGCGTCGCCTCGCTCGCGTCGGCCGTCGTGGCGCTACCTCGGCCCGAGTCGCGCCCGGCGATTCAACCGTCCGCGTAAGAGTGCCGGCGCTCCCAGGGCGAGGAGCGCAAGCGCCGCAGGCTCGGGAACGGTTGCCGAGCCTTCCGACGCGGTCACGTTCTGTTGCCAAACGAGAAAATCGTTGCCGTCCGTGTCGCCGTCCCCATCGGCGTCCGAACCGCCGCCGACGCCGTAGTTTCCCCGCCATTGGGCGAGATCGGCGGCATTCACCGCGCCGTCGCCGTTAAAGTCGCCGGGCAGCGACCCCAGTCCGACGTTGAACGTCATCGTGTAACCGAAAACGGTGTCGGTATCTTGAATCAGAAACGTGTAATCGCCGGCGGGCAACGGGCGGCTAAATCCGGGGCTCAAAACGGCCGTGCTCATGGGCACCAGCAGATCCGCCCCCACGTGAGCATCGAGCGTGAATGGTCCAAAGTGCGCCCACCCGAGGAGTTTCTCCGGTTCCACGAAATAGAACGTCTCGGTCGGCCATACGATGCCTGCGGCAAGTCCGATAAACGACACCGACGCCCCCGGGCCGTACTGGTCCAATGTCAGGGAGGTGAGCGACTGGCCGGCCGGGACGGACATGTGGAAGATGTCCAAGTCCGCTTGCCCTGCCGTGCCGCGCAGCACGTTCGGGCCCACGTCGAGCGCAAGCGTCGTGGGCGACGCGGTGTCCCCCGACAGGTCGGGAGACACGCTCTCGTCGTAAGTGAGGGCGAACCCACGGTCCGCCAAGGCGACAAGGGCCACTACGAAAAGAGACTCAATGACAATGCGTCGATGATTTGTACGCCAGGGAAGCACACGCACGTTCTGTTCCGCCGTCTGGGATGAAAGCTCAAGGAACGCCTCTCCATGTCAGCTCCGACGTCCATGGCGGGGTCATTGCTGATGCCGTCATGAGTCCATTGTAACAGGGCGTTGCAACCTGAGCTTCGTAATTCTCGGGCGCGAACGGCCAAGAGAGCCGTCGAATTCTGGCGAAATGCGTATTTCGAGCCGCTTTAGCACGGCGGGAGGGATCCACGAAGCTCTTCCCCGCACTTGCGACGCGGACGCCCAGGATTCGGCCCTCACGGGTCCTCGCGGAACCGGCGGCGGTAGTCCATCGCCTTCATGCCGATCGTCTTGTGGAACACCGCGGAAAAATACTTCGGCTCGCCGAAGCCGCACCGCTCGGCGATCTTCGCCACCGGCCAGTTGGTCTCGGCCAGGAGGAGTTTGGCCCGGGCCAGCCGGATGCGGCCGATCTCCGCCTTGATCGTGCGGCCGAGTGTTTTCTTGACTCGCTTCTCCAGCGCACTGGGCGAGTTGGTCGACTGATTGAGGACGTCGCGCACGGTGATGCCTTCGCACGCGTGTTCGCGGATAAAGCGGATCGACGCTGCCACTTCTTCGTCCTCGACCCACAACAAGTCCGTCGAGTGCCGCGCCGCGATGCCCCGCGGCGGGCCCAGCAGGCAGGGCTCGGCGGAGGGCGTGCCGCCGGCCATCAGCTTCTCCAGCAGCATCGCCGCCTCGTAGCCGATCCGCGCGGGATTGACGTCGATGCTGGAAAGCGGCGGGTTGCAGAGGTTGCACAGGTTGGGATCGTTGTCGACGCCCAGTACGGCCACCTGGTCCGGTACGGCGAGCGCAGCGCGTCGGCAGGCATCCAACACCTGTTGCCCGCGATCGTCGTGGCAGCACATGACGCCGACGGGCAGCGGCAGGCTCTGCAGCCAGTCGACCAGGCCCTCTTGCTGTTGCTCCCAGGTCGGTTCGGCGCCGCGCGTCCCGCGGGCGCCGGTGTACACGCTGCACTTGTAGCCCGCCTCGCGGGCCGCGGCGACGAAATAATCGCACCGCAGGTCCTGATTGGGCACGTCGCCGCGCGGCGAGCCGCAGAACGCGAAGTTGCGCAGACCGCAGCTATGCAGGTGCTCGAACCCCATGCGGGAGACAGGCGCATTGTCCACGCCGATGAAGGGAATCCCCAGGTCGAGAATCACGCCGCGCAGGTCGACGGCGGGAATGCCCGTTTTGAGCACCGCGTCGGCCATCCGACGGTTGTTGATTCGCACCAGCATGCCGTCGCCCTGCCATTTGGGCAGCCACTTGGGCGGCGGGCTGTCGAGCCCGTGCGGCTCGAAAAAGACGGACCAGCGGGCGTGCTCTTGCAGGTAGCGGGCGACGCCCCGCAGCAGGCCGCGCGCGTACTCCCGCGAGGTTTCGATGAGCAAAGCGACATGGAGCAGTGGCTTGGACATGGCGTGGTGCGGAGCGCGTGAGGCGGCTCGCGAGTGAACGAGAGGACGCGTGGCTGGCGAGCTCCGCCGCTGTTTGCCATTGATAACCGGAGTTCGACATGTCGTCCACCGAATCGCGCCGCGCATCGTGACAGCGACGATGTGTAGCCGTCTCGCTCCGCGAGACGAGATTTCCTCTCGCGGAGCGAGAGGGCTACACGGGCGCCCACGTTGACAAGCGCTTTCGGTGCGAGAGACTGACGCGCGTGATCGTAGCGACACGCTGCGAACAGCGTGGCACCCGTCGAGCTGCTCCGAAAAGTTGGGAAACTGGTGTCTCTCGCCGAGAAAGTGGATTGCTGACGCCCGCAGCGGGGTTAGCCTGAATTTCTGCCGCAGAGGGAACGGCACAAGGTGCGGTCGTGTGACGTCGGCGACGGGCGCGCCCAATACGTATGACTTCTCGCCAAGAGTTGGGGCGCCCATGTCGAGCTCCATGCCTCGCGCCACGCGCCGCGATTTCCTGCGCTCGGCCTGCGCGGCGGCGGCAGCGGCCCCCTACTTCGTGCCCGCGTCGGCGTTTGGCGCCGGCGCTCCCAGCAATCGCATCACGCTGGGCTGCATCGGCGTCGGCAATCAGGGCGCCGCGATTATGAAGAAGTTCCTCGGCCACGACGACTGCCAGGTCGTGGCCGCGTGCGACGTGAACCGTGCCAGCTACGGCTATCGCGACGTCGATCAGTTTCTGGGCCGCGAGCCCGCGAAGAAGACCGTCGAGGATTTCTACGCGAACAAGGCGGGCGCCGGGTCGTACTCCGGCTGCGACATTTACGACGACTTTCGCGAGCTGCTGGCCCGCAACGACATCGACGCGGTGACCGTGGTCACCCCCGACCATTGGCATGCCTCCATCACGATTGCCGCGGCGGCGGCCGGCAAGGACATTTACTGCGAGAAGCCGCTGTCGCTCACGATCGCCCACGGGCAGGCAATGGTCGCCGCGGTGCGCAAGCATGGCCGCGTGCTGCAGACGGGCAGCCACGAGCGTTCCAACCCCGTGGTGCGCCGCGCGTGCGAGCTGGTGCGCAACGGCTACATCGGCGAGGTGCGGCACGTGGTGGCGCACGTGGGCCGCAACAACAAGATCGGCCCCGGGCCCGGCTGGCAGCCGACGCCCGTGCCGGAGGGGTTCGATTACTCCATGTGGCTGGGCCCCGCGCCCGAGGCGCCGTATCACGACAACCGCTGCCTGTACCGCTTCCGCTTCAACTACGACTACTCCGGCGGGCAGGTGACCAACTACGGTGCGCATGCGCTGGATATCGCCCAGTGGGGCCTGGGCGCCGACGGCAGCGGCCCGGCGAGCGTCGAACCCGTGTACGCCGAGTACCTGCCCGCGGGAAGCCTGTTCAACACGGCCACATACACGCACTTCCGCTGCCGGTACGCCACGGGCGCGGAGCTTGATTGCTTCACGGCCGAACCTTCGGTCCGGTGCGCGTTTGAAGGCACGGATGGCATGGTGCGCGTCGACGCCGAGGGGAAGAACTTCGTCACGGCGCCGGCCAGCCTCCGCGACGTCGAGCTCAAGCCCGGCGATCTGCGGCTGGGCGAGTCGCAAGATCACCAGCGCGATTTCCTCGACGCCGTGAAGTCGCGCCGCGATCCCAGCGCTCCGGTCGAGGTCGGGCATCGCAGCGCCACGGTGTGCCATCTCGGCAACATTGCGCTGAAGCTCGACAAGAAACTCGCCTGGGATCCCGAGCGCGAGGCGTTCACCGGCGCGGGGAGCGACGAGGCGGGCGCGCTGCGCAGTCGCGAAGCCCGTGGCCCGTGGGTCGTGTAATTGTTAGAGCCGGTATCAACTCCCTCTCCCTCGAACAACATGATGCCAGGTGCTCTCGCCGATTTGTTCGTTCTTAGGCCCGGCGTTCACGCCGGGTTTTCCGTGCCGCATCCGCTCGACGGCCGTGTGGTTGGGAGGGGAAGCCGTCGGCGGCCAGCCACGGCCGCATCAGGCCGCGGTCGCCGACCGCGGCTTGTTTCGGCCTCGACCAGCCGCCGAGGGAGCGCGGCGCTCGTCGCTCGGCCGAGGAAACAACGCGGCGCGCACAACCCGGCGTGAACGCCGGGCCTAGGAAGCGGAATCTGCTAGCACCTGCATAATGTTGATCGGGAAAGAGGAGTATTGAATCCGGCTCCAGGGCATCCGACGCCGCGGCGTCACATTTCACATTCGGTGGTCATTGTCGATGAACGCAGTTCAAACCCAACGCAGTTCAGCGCCGCCCTCTGGCGTCAGGAACACCGACGTGCGCGCCGTCGGAGCGGAGCTGTACCTGCTCCCCGTGGCGACGCGCGTGCCGCTGAAGTTCGGCGCCGAGACGCTGCACTCGGTGTTGTGCGCTCGCGTGCGGGTGACCGTCACAGGCGCCGACGGCCGGCTGGCCGACGGGTGGGGCGAGACGCCGCTGAGCGTCCAGTGGGCCTGGCCCGGAAGCGCCAGCTACGCCATGCGTCGCGACGCGATGGTCGAACTGTGCCGCCGCTTCACGGCCGCGCTGCCACAATTCGACGGTTGGGGCCACGCGCTGGAAATTGGCGTCGACTTTCAGCGCGACGTGATGCCTGCAGTCGTCGACGGTTTGAACGCCGGTCGCTCCGAATTGGAGCGGATTCCCTATCTCGCGGCGCTCGTGTGCTGCTCGGCGTTCGATCTCGCGCTGCATGACGCCTACGGCCGCCTGCACGGCGCGCCGGTCTACAACACCTATAGCGATCGCTACCTGTCGCGCGATCTGGCCGCGCTGCTCGACGCGCAGGGCGCGGGCGACTACGACTTCCACGGCAAGTTCCCTGGCGATTTTTTCGCCGCCGATCCGCCGCAGCAGCTCGCGGCTTGGCACCTCGTCGGCGGCCTCGATCCCTTGACCGCCGCCGACCTCACCGGCGACGAGCCCGACGACGGCTACCCCGTGCTCCTGGGCGACTGGATCGACCGCGACGGCCTCACCTGCCTCAAGGTGAAGCTCGTGGGCACGGACGCCGCGTGGGACCTCGAACGCCTGCTGCGCGTCGGGCGCATCGGCCTGGCGAAGGGCGTGACCTCGTTTACCGCGGACTTCAATTGCAGCGTGCGCGATCCCGAGTACGTCAACGACGTGCTCGACCGCCTCGCCGCGGCCGATCCGGAGTTGTACTCGCGGCTCACCTACGTCGAGCAGCCGTTTCCGTACGATCTCGAGCAGCACCAGATCGACGTCCACAGCGTCGCGGCGCGGAAGCCGTTGTATATGGATGAAAGTGCCCACAATTGGCGGCTCATCGAGCTGGGCCGCTCGCTCGGCTGGACGGGCGTGGCGCTCAAGACCTGCAAGACGCAAACCGGCGCCCTGCTCTCGCTCTGCTGGGCCAAGGCCCACGGCATGGAGCTGATGGTGCAGGACCTCACCAACCCGATGCTCGCCCAGATTCCGCACGTGCTGCTGGCGGCCCATGCCGAGACGATCATGGGCGTGGAGACCAACGCGATGCAGTTCTATCCCGAGGCGTCGCAGGCCGAGGCGGCGGTGCATCCCGGGCTGTATCGGCGCCGCAACGGGCAGGTCGACCTGTCGACGCTGCGCGGCCCGGGCTTCGGTTACCGCGTGGACGAGATCGCCCGGCCGCTGCCGCCCGCGGAGGCCGTCGGTGGGCTCTCCGCCGGGCCGCACGTCCGCTTCGATTCCCCGTCTCCGTCTGCCTGAGTTTCGCAGGATGTCTGGCAATTATTCTGTCGGCGTCTGTGAGCTGGGGACTCCACCTTCCTGCTTGGCCGAAGGCCTTGCCTCACCGTAGCCTGGGGCATCGCCCCAGGAAGCGAGCACGAACACGCCCCCTTTGGCCGAAGGCCAAACTCACGGACGAGTGAAATTGGCCGTCGGCCAATCAGCGCCTCGATGCCCCCGCCCTGGGGCGATGCCCCAGGCTACGGTGAACGGAGGCCTTCGGCCAAGCTCCTCGGTGGATTGCCCTCAATGATTGGCAGACACTTTCCCAAGCTTTGCTTGTAACTTCCAGGCGTTTTGCGGATAATTTCGCGGCAAGACGGCTCGGAACAGCCTGAGGCACCGTTCGTTTCCAAGGCGCCTGGCGACGCGAGACGGCCCGCTCTCGTCTGCGCGCGGATGAAGATTCGCCTCTGGGCAAAGGAGTCGATTGCCGTATGTCCTCCTCACGTCGTTCGCTGCCGCGCGGCAGGATGCCCCGAGCCCGTCGTCGCGGCTTCACGCTGGTGGAGCTGCTGGTGGTGATCGCCATCATTGGCGTGCTGGTGGCGCTGCTGCTCCCTGCGATCCAGGCCGCGCGCGAGGCGGCCCGGCGGACAGAATGCACAAATCATCTGAAGCAGTTGGCCCTGGCGATGCTCAACCACGAGGTCGCGCGGGGCGCCTTGCCGTCGGGCGGCTGGGGCTGGCAGTGGACGGGCGATCCTGACGCCGGCGGCGGCGAGGCGCAGCCAGGCGGGTGGGGTTTCAGCGCGCTGCCCTACATGGAAGGCATGGGGGCGTACAACATCGGCAAGGGCCTTGCCACGGCTGCCAAGAGAGCGGCTCTCACCCAGCAATTGGTGACGCCGATTCCCGTGTTCTATTGCCCGAGCCGCCGTCCGCCCATCACGGCCTACGGCGGGACGGATCCCATCATCAATGCGAATCCGCCGGCAAACTTTCTTTTCAGCAAGACCGATTACGCTGCCAACGGGGGCCATTATTGCCCCGACGAAGGCCCCATTGGGTTTGCGGCCGGGCCCCCCCTGAACTGCCTCGACACGTATCCGCAGTGTGATTTCGGAGGCTACACGGCGCCCAATGTCGAGCAGTACTTCAGCGGCGCGATCGTGCCGCGCTTTCCGATCGCGCTTCGGCGGATCGAGGACGGCACGTCCAATACGATGCTCGTGGCGGAAAAGTACCTGAATTCACTCTTCTACACGGCCGACATTGGTTACAGAGATAACAGTTGCTCGGACAACAATCCCGCCTTCAACGCGTACGATTGGGACAACATCCGTTGGACGCGGACGCAGCATCGCGCGCCCGGGCGGGCGCTGCTCTACACGCCCGAAGCCGACAACCCCATGACGGATCCCGGATGTTCGCGGCGGTTCGGCAGTGCGCATTCGTCGGTGTTCAACGCGGCCTTCTGCGATGGATCGATTCGCGCACTGAGCTACGACATCGACCCCATGGAATTCGAACTGTTGGGCCGCCGCGCCGACGACGGCGTGGTGCCGCTTCGATGAAACAGGCGAGCTGGTCGTCGGCCGATTCCGTCCCACTTCTGCGCCGCCCGAGTTCGAGCGACGGGACGATTCACAGAAAGGTACGATGCGATACTCTTTCCTGGTCGTTGCCGTCGTAGTCGGATGCCAAGGCGGCGGAGGCTCAAACCGCTTCATCCTCGCTCGGGATCTGAATCCGGACGACGTGGCCGCGCGTGCTATGCAGGCGTTCGATGCCGACGGCAACGGGCAGTTGGACGCTCAAGAGCTCGCGAAGAGCCCTGCCCTGCACAGCGCCCTGGCCCGACTCGATGCGGACAAGAACGGTTCTGTTTCGACGGCCGAGATTGCCGATCGCTATCGGACGTACCAGCAACAGTCGGACCTCACGGCGCCGAACGTTTCCGTTGCGAAAGCCAGGAGTCCCGTCTCCGGGGCAACCGTGGTGCTGCGCCCTCCGTCGTTCGTTGGCGAGGAGCTGCCCGAATTCCGGGGCGTCACGGACGAAACGGGGCACGTGGCGTTCGACTTGTCGCAGTTCGATCGTCCCAGCCTCCCCATTGGCCTGTACGACGTCGAGATCTCTGGGCCGGTCACGGCCTCGGTCGGTTGCGAGATTGCCGAAGACGCGCCGGACCGCGGTCACGTGGCGATTTCGCTGTAGATGGAGCGATTGGCGGATCGTCCTGGGCAGCGATCCGGCATGATTCCTCCCTGAGCGGGAAAACCTGATCTGCCGCATCGGCCGAGTGTAGTCATCTCGCTCCGCGAGATGAACCTTCTTCTCGCGGAGCGAGAAGACTACACTCGCCTCCGCGGAGCGCCGGGCGACGCGAGCGGCAGCTCCTTTCGCCCCAGCGGCGTGCACGCCGGATCATTTGTTGGCGGCACGTCCTCGGCAAGATAAGGAACAAGCCGCCTCCCATCTGTCGCCCGCCGAAAAGGCGGCCTTGTTGCATTCGGTCGCCCGGGAACGGGGAGACGCGTCGCCGGGAGTGGAATCTCATCCAGGCGTCTGCGGAGGCGGCATGTTCTAATCATGCCTTGGCTCAGTTACCTGTCAAACGGAGGCGAGTTGTGGAAGCTCCAGAGGCTTTTGGCGTAGTCGTTAGAACGTTCGGGCTATTGGTAATGTCTTATGGAGTTTGGAATTTGCTGTATGCGGCATTTGCCACATTGGGCGCGGCGTCACCACCGCCCGAAGGAAAGCCGATCAAAGACTTCTGGAGCGCAGCAACTTGGTTTCTGCTAATAGGCGGCGTCCTGTTGTTGCATGCCGACGCCGTGGTGAAAATTGCCTATTGACGGGATGGCGTAGATTCCTTTCGACAAACGGACCCGCTACACGGAAGCCGAATGCCTGATTACGCCAGCAGCTCGCGCACTACGCGCCCGTGCACGTCCGTGAGGCGGAAATCGCGCCCCGCGTAGCGATACGTCAGCCGCTCGTGGTCGAAGCCGAGCAAATGCAGCAGCGTGGCATGCAGGTCGTGGACGTGCACGCGGTTCTCCGCGGCCTTGAACCCAAACTCGTCGGTGGCGCCGTGCACGTAACCGCCGCGCACGCCGCCGCCGGCCAGCCACATGGTGAAGCCCCAATGGTTGTGGTCGCGGCCGTTGATCTTGCCCTGGTTCGAACCCTCCTTGGGGAGCTCGACCGCGGGCGTGCGGCCGAACTCGCCGCCCCAGATGACGAGCGTTTCGTCGAGCAATCCGCGCTGCTTGAGATCGACCAGCAGCGCCCCGATGGCCCGATCGCACTCCCCGGCCAAACGGCGATGCTGGATCTCGAGGTCGTCGTGGCTGTCCCACGGCTGGCCGTTGCCGTGCCACACCTGGACGAACCGCACGCCGCGCTCCACCAGCCGCCGGGCGATGAGAATCTGCCGCGCCTGCACGCCGGGGCCGTACATGTCGAGAATGTGCTGCGGCTCGCGCGTCACGTCGAACGCCTCGCTGGCCTCGGCCTGCATGCGGAAGCCTAGCTCGAACGACTGAATGCGGGCCTCGAGCGCCGCGTCCTCGGCCCGCGCCTGTTGGTGCCGGCGGTTGAGCTTTTGCAGCAGCGTGAGGTCGGCCTGCTGGCGGCCGGTGAAGGTCCGGTCGCTCTTGATGTGTTCGATCAGCTTTTCGATCGCGGTGTGCTGCGTGTCGAGATACATCCCTTCATACACGCCGGGGAGAAAGCCGCTTTGCCAGTTCTGCGTTTCCTGGATCGGGTAGCCGTGGGGACACATGGCGACGAACGAGGGCAGGTTCTGGTTCTCGCTGCCCAGGCCGTAGGAAATCCACGAGCCCATGCTGGGCCGCACTTGCCGGGCCTCGCCGCAGTTCATCAGCAGCAGCGACGGCTCGTGGTTGGGCACGTCCGCGTGCATCGAGCGGATGACCGCGATGTCGTCGATCGACTGCGCCGTGTGGTGGAACAGCTCGCTCACCTCGATGCCGCTTTGGCCGTAGCGGTGGAACTTGAACGGCGACCCGAGGGCGGCGCCCGTGGGCCGCTCGGTCTTGAGGTTCTCCATCGGCAGGGTCTTGCCGTGGTGTTTGGCGAGCAGCGGCTTGGGGTCGAACGTATCGACGTGCGACGGCCCGCCGTTCATGAACAGGTGAATGACGTGCTTCGCCTTGGCGGGAAAGTGCGGGCTCTTGGGCAACAGCGGGTTGGGCGCTTCGCGGGCGGCGGATGCAACCGACGGGCCAAGCATGCCGCCCAGCGCCAGCGCGCCGAAGCCCATGCCGCACCGCTGCAGCAGCTCGCGGCGCGTCAGAGCCAGGTGTTCGGGATGAAATGTGTGGGGCGTCATGGTTTGGCTTTCCCGAGGAGAGATGAACCGCCCAGGACGCCAAGCGCGCTAAGGACGGAGTCAATCAACCACGAAAGACACGAAATGCACGAAAGAAAGGCACGGCCACAGACATAACTCCGGAAATAACTCCGAAAATAAATCCCTTTCATCTTTTTCGTGCCTTTCGTGTCTTTCGTGGTTTCTCAGGACATCAAGATGCCTTTCTCCGGACTTGGCGCTCTTGGCGGTCAATTGTCTTCTCTAGTCCACAAACATAAACTCGTTGCTCATCAGCAGCACTTGGGCCAGTTCCTCCCACCGGGAGGCGTCGACCGCGCCGCCCGCCGCGAGGAACTGGTGAGCATCGGCCGCCTCTTCCAGCGTGGGCGAACGGCCCAGCGCGTCGCGGTACAAGCGGTCGAGTCGCGCGAGGTCCTGTCCCGCCTCCGCCGAGTGCTCCGCCAGCGCGGCGGCCTGCTCCCGCACGAACGGGCTGTTGAGCAAGTACAACGCCTGCTGCGGCGACGCCGTGTGCGGTCGCCCGGGCGCGTGGGCATTGGGATTTGCAAAATCGAATGTGCGGAAGAACGCCGGCAAGTTCTGGCGTTCGATGAAGCCGTACACCGCGCGGCGCGTCGGATACGGCTCCTCGGTGAGTTTGACCGACGGGCCGCCCATCTCGAGATCGAGCCGATCCGAGGCCGCCAGCAGGCTGTCGCGAAACGCCTCGAGGTCGAGCCGGCGGCGATTCATCCGCCACAGGAGCGAGTTCTCGGGATCGGCGGCGAGCGCGTCGTCGCGCCCCAAGCTGGCCTGCCGGTACGCGCTCGACAGGACGATGCGGCGAATGAGCTGCTTGGTCGACCACCCTGCGTCCATGAAGTGGCAGGCCAGCCAATCGAGCAGCTCGGGGTGGGTGGGCGCCTCGCCGCGCGTGCCGAAGTCGCTCGGCGTGGCGACCAGCCCGCGGCCGAACAGGTGCACCCAGACGCGGTTGACCCACACGCGGGCGGTGAGCGGATTGTGGCGGTCGACGATCGCCTCGGCCAGCTCGAGCCGTCCGCTGCCGTTGGCGAACGGCTGCGGATCGCCCTCGACCAGGCACGACAGAAAGTGCCGCGTCACCTGCGGACCGCGATTGCCCGGCTGGCCGCGGAGGAACACGACCGGCTCGACCGGCGCATCGGCGTCGACCAGCATCGGCGGGTTGTCGTCGCTGGCCACCTCCTTCGAGCTGGCCAGCACGCCGTAGAGCGAATAATAGTCGGCGGTCGGGATGGGGTCGTACTTGTGGTCGTGGCACCGTGCGCAGGCGGTGGTCAGCCCCATGAGCCCGCGGGTAATGAGGTCGATCCGATCGTCGGCGATATCGTGCGGGTTGTTAAGGAATCGCCGGCCGAGCGTGAGAAAGCCCATCGCCGGTTTGTCGGCGGGGTCGCCCACGTTGTCGGCCGCGAGCTGCGCGATCACGAACTCGTCGAACGGCTTGTCCGCGTTAAATGCCGCGATGACCCAATCGCGATACTTGTACGCGGTCGGATAGTTGCGGTCTTCCTCGAACACGTAGCCCTTCGTGTCGGCGTAGCGGGCCACGTCCAGCCAGTAGCGGCCCCATCGCTCGCCAAAACGCGGCGAGGCGAGCATGCGGTCGACCGCGGCCTGGTAAGCTTCCTCGCGGGCGTCGGCGGCAAACGCGTCCAGCTCCGCCGCCGTCGGCGGCAGGCCGGTCAGGTCGTAGGACAAGCGGCGCAACAGCGTGCGGGCATCGGCGTCGGGCGAGAGCGAAAGGTCCGCCGCCTGCAACCGGGCGACGATGAACGCGTCGATTTCGGTGCGCACTGCCGCGGCGCCGCTGGCGCCCCCATGCTCCACTTGTGGCGGATCGATCGTTTCGGGTCGTCGAAAGGCCCAGTGGTCGTCTGGCGCGGCGACCGGCGGTTCCGCTGATGCATGCGATTCACCCTTCCGCGGATCGACCGCCCCGCCGGCAATCCAGTGCTCGAAATCCGCAATCACCTCCGCGGGCAACTGCCCCGTCGGCGGCATTTCGTACGACTCATAGCGGAGCGCCGACAGCAGCAGGCTGTCGGCCGGGTTGCCGGGCTCGATCGCGGGGCCCGAATCGCCTCCGGCGAGCAGCCCCTCGGCCGTGTCGAGCCACAGCGCCCCCTTGGGCGAATCGGTCTCGGCAGAGTGGCACTCGTAGCAATGCTCGACCAGTACCGGCCGAATGCGGCGTTCGAAGAATTCCAGGGCGTCCGGCGTCGCATCGACGGCTCGCAGGTCGGCCGCACCGAGCGCGCCGGCGCTGCAGGCAGCCACAACGGCTGCTAGCGTCGCCGCCATGAAAGTGGGAATACGTCGCATGGTGTCCACCGCGATTGCCTGCTCCACGGAACCCATCCGTCGAATCGAGTCATGCGTTCCAGCGCTCTCTACGATAGGCAACCCGCTGGCATCCGAAAACCCATGCCAGCCCCGCGGAGCCATCGTCAATCCGTCGTCCGATCTGAATTTCCCGAGATTCGCCCGCGGCGCGGCGTGTGGGAACAGCCGCCAATTTCCTGCGTCGACAGAACTTCAGGTCCCGCCGGGGGTTTTACGCTAGTGCCCCCGCAATTTGTGCCGAAAAGGTGAATGTCCGACGCTCGTCTTGACCCGGTCGCGGGTCCGGCTTAGAAGTGATGTGGCCCTTTGATTCGACAATCGGGGCCTGCCGACGGAATCGCTTTGGTCCAGCGCTTCACATGCACACTCCAAGCGCCGCCCTAACCTGTCTGACGCTCTGTTGTCGGCGCCTTGTGCGCGCGACGCGGGCGGGGGTGCACGCCATCACCCTCTTCGCCGCCCTGCTCGGCGCCGGGATCATTCCCGCAGGCGTCGCGGCAGGGTCGAACGAAGCGGAAACGCAACATGAAGGACCTTCTTCGCAATACGCCGAGGTCCAATATATCTCCCGGGTGCTGCGCCGCCCGGCCCATCGCGCGGAAGCCTGCTTGCTCTCCGCGCCTTCGCCGATGACCGCGGGTCCGCTGGCGAACCCGACGTCGTGCATCAGCATCTTATCGACGCGCTTGTCCTTGGGACTCGTGGTTCCGCTTCGCTGTTAGGCGCCTCGGCGCGAAAGCGGCGCGGAGATTCCTCGTCGACGATCCCCTCTCTTGCAGCACGCACTCCGTAGCGGAACTGCGTAGAGAAATCGTCGCCCCCGCCCCTCGCCGCCCGACTTGCGTGCGAACGCGTGACTCGCGCCTCCTTTGGCGCCGTGCCGTTCGCGTCCCAATCTATCTGACGCTTGCCTGACGCCCGTCAGCGCACCCGGCCGAACGACGGTCGCCCAGCGCCACCGTTGCCTTCGCCGGTCGAGGGACCGCACCATGCAAAAACTTGTTGAAGGCATTCACCGTTTCAAAGAAGAAGTTTTCTCGAGCCAAGAACTGCTCTTCCAGCGCTTGGCCGACGGGCAAAATCCCCAGGCCCTGTTCATCACCTGCAGCGACTCGCGCATCGATCCGAATTTGCTCACGCAAACCGAACCGGGCGAGCTGTTCATCCTGCGCAACGCGGGCAATATCGTGCCGCCCTACGGGCCCTATGCCGGCGGCGAGGCGGCGACGATCGAGTACGCCGTCAGCGTGCTGGGCGTGCACGACGTCGTCGTGTGCGGCCATTCGCACTGCGGGGCGATGAGCGGGCTGCTCCATCCCGAGCAGGTCGAGTTCCTGCCCGCCGTGCGCAACTGGCTGGCCCACGCCGAAGCCACGGCGCGCATCATGAAGGAAAACTACAGCCATATCAAAGAGCCCAAGGCCCGGCTCACGGCCACGGTCGAAGAGAACGTACTCGTGCAGCTCGAAAACTTGAGAACGCACCCCTGCGTGCTCGCGGCCATGTCGCGCCGCGATCTGCGGTTGCACGGCTGGGTTTACAAGTTCGAGACGGGCCAGGTGTTCGCATACGACCCGCAGGAATCGCAGTTCGTCCGCGCCGACCGCGGGTTGGAGATGCCCGACGAAGCCATGCTCGCGCGGCCGGCGATTTGAAGCGGCCGCGATTTCGAGCCAGACCATCCGAGCTATCTAGATCGTCCTCACCATGACTACCGATATGCCGTCGACGCCGCCGTCCAGAAATTCCAACCAGACCAAGAAGAGCTACCACTGGAGCCAGGACGCCCTGGCGTCGGTCGTGGTGTTTTTCGTCGCCCTGCCCTTGTGCATGGGCATTGCCTTAGCATCGGGAGCGCCGGTTGCGGCGGGGCTGATCACGGGCATCGTCGGCGGCATCGTCACCGGCGCCCTGGCCGGCTGCCCGCTGCAGGTGAGCGGTCCCGCCGCGGGACTCACCGTCATCGTCTACGAGATTGTGCAGCGGCTCGGGCTCGAGGTGCTGGGCCTCGCAGTGCTGGTGGCGGGCGGGTTTCAGATTGCCGCGGGGCTGTTGAAGCTCGGCCAGTGGTTCCGAGCCGTCTCGCCCGCGGTCATCAGCGGCATGCTCGCGGGCATCGGCGTGCTGATCTTCGCCAGCCAGTTTCACGTGATGGTCGACGACAAGCCGCGCAAAAGCGGCCTCGACAACCTGCTGAGCATTCCCGAAGCCGTGTGGAAGGGCATCGGCATTCCCCACGTTGCGGAACTCGAAGAGCGCGAGTTCCGCTCGGCGTCGCTCAAGACGATCGCCGAACTGGCCCACCAGCAGGTGAACCTCCGCACGCACGTGGGCGAGCGGATTCCGTTCCATCAGGACGTCGGCGACATCCCCGAATTGAAGTCTGTCGTCGTCGAAGAGCTCGCCGAGTTGGCTGCGAGCCAAGACGCCATTACCGCGGCCCTCGACAAGCTGGACGATGAACTCGACGTCGTTATCGAGCACGTCGGCGAGTCGCGCCACCTGGCGCGAACTCACGAGGCGCTCGAGGAGGCGCGGCAGAAGAGCGACCTCGCGGCGGCGGCCTTGCGCGACGGGCGGGCCGTCGACGCCGTCGAGACGCAGATCGCCGCGACGTCGGCGATCGAACTCACCTCCGCCCGGCTCAAAAATCATCGCCTCGCCGCGGGCCTGGGACTGATCACCATTGCCGTGATTGTCGCCTGGCAGAAGCTGGCGCCCAAGCGGCTGCGGCTCGTGCCTGGGCCGCTGATTGCCGTGTCGTTGGCTACGGCGCTGGCCGCCGCGTTTACGTTGCCCGTGCTGTTTGTCGACGTGCCGGCCAGTTTGCTCTCGGACATTCACATGCCGACGGGGACGCTCATGCGCACCGCGCCGTGGGGCGAGATTATTCAAACCGGCATCCTCATCGCGATCGTCGCCAGCGCCGAAACGCTGCTGTGTGCCGCAGCCGTGGACAAGCTCGCGCCGGAATGTCGCACCAACTACGACCGCGAGCTGGTTTCGCAGGGCGTCGGCAACAGCATTTGCGGCTTGTTGGGCGCCCTTCCCATGACCGGCGTCATCGTCCGCAGCAGCGCGAATATCCAAGCCGGCGGCCAGACGCGCCTCTCCGCCGTGCTCCACGGCGTGTGGCTGATCGTGTTCGTCGCCGCGTTCGCGTGGCTGCTGGCAATGATCCCGACGGCCAGTCTCGCCGCGGTGCTCGTATTCACCGGTTACAAGCTCGTCGACGTGAAGGCGATCAAAAAGCTCGCGCACGTCGGCTGGGGCGAAGTCGTCATCTACTTCGCCACGCTGGGAACGATCGTCGTCGAAGATCTGCTCTCCGGCGTGATCGTCGGCATCGCGCTCGCCGCAGGCAAGCTTCTCTACACGTTTTCGCGCCTCAAAATTCGCGTGGAACACGACGGACGCCACAATCGGTACACGATGCACATGGCCGGGGCGGCCACGTTCGTCCGGCTGCCAAAGCTGGCCGCGGCGCTGGAGGGCATTCCCGCGAATTCCGAGTTGCACGTCGACCTGAGCCGCTTGAGCTACATCGATCACGCCTGCCTCGACCTGCTCACCAATTGGTCGACGCAGCACGAAGCGACCGGCGGGCGGCTGGTGATCGATTGGGACTCGCTGCACGCCAGCTTCCGGCGGCAGGCGCCCACGGCGATGGCCGAGCACGAAGCGGCCTAGGCGGGGCGTGTCGGCCGCTGATTGGGAAACCTTGAGGTCAGCTCGGGGTTATCCTTAACGCGCGGGCGGACTCACCCGCTACGCCGCGTCGCGCGCACCCTATCGCCGGAGGATCGCATGCTCCGCTTGTTCGGATCACCGTTCGCGCTCGTATCACTGTCCGCGCTCGTTGCGTCTTTTGCGGTAACCGCCAGCGTCAGCCGCGCTCAAGAGGAGCCGCCGACCGAGTGGATCGATGCCCAAACGGGCCATCGCGTCGTCCGCCTCTCGCGCGAGCCTGGCAGCGCCAGCCTGTATTTCCACCAGTACCCCTACTCGAAGGACGGCAAGAAACTCATCTTGACCGCCCCCAGCGGGCTGTGGACGGTCAACCTCGAGACGCGCGAGCTCGATCAGGTGCTCGAGGGCCGCGTGAACGTGCTGCTCACGGGGTTCAAGAGCGGCGACGCGTACTACATTCGCCGCGGCGAACCCCAGGAGGACGAGGGTGACTTCCGCCCCCAGGGCGACGCGCAGCGGCGGCCCGGCGACGGAGAACGCCGCCGCCGGCGCGGCCGCCGCGGACCAAGCGCCGTGTACGCGGCCAATCTCGATACGCACCAGGAGCGGCTCGTCGCGCAGCTCCCGCAGCAATTCGGCGGCGGCAACGTGGCGATCAATGCCGACGAAACCCTCATTGTGGGCATCGGCGTCGATCCCGACGGCGAGACCGTGCCGCGGACGCCGCCCGACGGGCGCTACGAAGGCCGGCTCATCCCGGGCTGGGCATCGGGTGAGCCCCGCGTGCTGTACACGGTCGACGTCGCCACGGGCGAGACCGAGGTGATCCACCGCTCGAACGATTGGCTCAATCACCTGCAGTGCTCGCCGACCGATCCCGCGCAGATTTTGTTCTGCCACGAGGGACCCTGGCACTTCGTCGATCGCACGTGGGTCATTCGCAGCGACGGATCGGGGCTCGCGCAAATCCACCCGCGCACGATGGACATGGAGATCGAGGGCCACGAGTTTTTCAGCCGCGACGGCCAGACGGTGTGGTACGACCTGCAAACGCCGCGCAGTCTCGTGTTTTGGGTCGCGGGGTACGAGCTCGCGACCGGCAAACGCACGTGGTATCACCTCGAGCGCAACCAGTGGTCGGTGCACTACAACGTCTCGCCCGACGGCACGCTCTTCGCCGGCGATGGCGGCGGCCCGGGAAGCGTCGCCAACATGACGCCCAGCCACGAAACGCTCGATCCGCCAGGCAACGGCCAGTGGATCTACCTCTTCCGGCCCAAGCTCATCACGATGACCGGCCTGCCCGAAAAAGCCGCCGAGCAGGTGAAAATCGGCACGTTTGAATCGGAGCGGCTGGTCGATATGTCGAACCATGACTATCGGCTGGAACCGAACGTCACCTTCACGCCCGACGGCAAATGGATCGTTTTCCGCTCGAACATGCACGGCCCGTCGCACGTGTACGCGGTCGAAGTCGCGAAGGCGGAGTAGGAGAACAGATTTACCACAGAGGGCACAGAGGACACGGAGAGGAAGAGGAGTTTTTTGTCCGCAGATGACGCAGATGTTCCCCGCCCGGCCGCTGGCCGGAACCACGCCGTTTTTTGAGCAGGAGGGAACAGAGGGAACAGAGGGAACAGAGAGGCATCAGATCCCAAGCTCTGCTTTCTCTGTTTCCTCCTGTTCCAAACAAATCTGCTTAGCTTGCGAAGATTTGGACGGTTAGCATTGCAGATAGGATTTGCTTCATCTGCGCAAATCTGCGGATCAATTTTTTTCTTTCTTCTCCGTGTCCTCTGTGCCCTCTGTGGTAATGAATTGGTCTCAAGCGTCGAGCGACACGTGGATTTTCGTGACCGTCGCGGGCTGCTCGCTCCACTGGCGCAGAGCCGCCGCGGCGCCGGCGAGGTCGACGGTGTGCGACACGATGCGCTCCGCCGGGAAGCCGCCCCCTTCGAGGAATCGCACGACGTCCGTGAAGTCGTCCGGCAGCGCATTGCGCGAGCCGATGACGTCGAGCTCTTTGAGCACGAACTGCTTCGTGTCCAGTTCGATGGGCGCCTTGGCGTAGCCCAGGCACACGAGACGGCCGGCGTAGCAGGCCATGTCGACGGCCGTCTGGTACGTGGCTGCCAACCCCACGGCCTCGACGACGATGCGCGGCCCCAGGCCGCCGGTCAGTTCGAGCACGCGCTCGGCCAGCGGCTCGCGCTGGGAGTTGACGACATGATCGGCCCCGCACGCGCGGGCCAGTTCCAGCTTGGCGTCGTCGACGTCGATGGCGATCACCGCGCCGCCGCGGAATTTCACGCCGGCCGTCACGCCCAGCCCAATGGCGCCGCAGCCGATCACGGCCACGGATTCGCCCGCGGCGACGCGTCCCCGGCGGGCGGCGTGAAAGCCGATCGTTAGCGGCTCGACCAGCGCCAGCTCGGTGAGCGACAGGCGATCGGACGCGATGAGCTTCTGCTCGGGCACGGCAATCCACTCGGCGAGCGCGCCTTCGCGCTGCACGCCGAGCGTCTGGTTGAACTGACAGCAGTTGGGCCGTTCCGCGACGCAGGCCGAACACTTGCCGCAGTTCGAGTACGGCATCACCAGCACGTTTTGCCCACCGCGCCAATCGCCGCCGACGCCGGGACCCAGCGATTCGATCGTCGCGGAGATTTCGTGTCCCGGCACGCGCGGGTAGGAGACCAGCGGATTCGTGCCACGGTAGCTGCTGAGGTCGGTGCCGCAAAAGCCGATGCGGCGAACGCGCAGCAGCACTTCGCCCTGTCCGGCCTTCGGCTCGGGTCGCGTGGTGAGACGAGCTTCGCCGGGAGCTGCAATTTCGACGGCGTTCATGGGACCCTTTTTAATGAATCCGCCAACTTCTCCGCGCGCTGCGAAGATTTTTTAGGGAAGGGATTGACCACAGAGGGCACGGAGGACACAGAGGTCGGAAAAGTAAGGAAGAAGTCATTCAAAAGAAACTCGCGAGCCCTCAGCTCGACTTTTGCACGTTTTGAACCACGAAACACACGAAAGACGCGAAAGACGCGAAAAAAAGCTCGCGGGACGAAGGATTTTCTTTCGAGGCGCGCTCAACCACCCTCGAAAAAACAGGAACGACCACGGAAGCATGGCAAATCGTCGTCTTGCTTTCGTGTGTTTCGTGTATTTCGTGGTTATTCAAAATCGCAAAAAGTCGAACTCAGATCATCGCTTCCAGATGCCTGCCGACTACGTCCCTTCCCAATCTCCGTGCCCTCTGTGTCCTCTGTGGTAAATCTTCTTCCCCGCTGCCGCGCGACGAAGATTTCATACGGTTGTTTGTCGAGTCCCGATCTCTCCCCGCGGGGTTCCGGCCAACGGGCGGACTAGGCTTTCCGCCGCCGCAGTTGGTCGAGCGCGACCGCCGCGACGATGATGCCGCCGGTAATGATCTCCTGCATCCAAACTTCCAGCCCGACCTTCGTACAGCCGTTGTCGATGATCGTCATCATCATGGCGCCGGCGACGGTTCCCAGCACGCTGCCGACGCCGCCCGACAGGCTGGCGCCGCCGATCACCACGGCCGCGATCACCTTCAACTCGTAGCCTGCCGCGGTGGTGGGGTCGCCGATCGTGTTGAAGCTGAACTGCAGCACGCCGGCGACGCCCGTCAGCAAGGCCGCCAGCGTGTACACCTTCAGCTTCGACCGTTCGACGTGTACGCCGCAGAGCCGGGCCGTTTGTTCGTTCGAGCCGATGGCGTACACATGGCGGCCGAACTGCGTGTACCGCAGCGCGCCCGCCACGACGACGGCCAGCCCAAGGAAGATCCACACCCCCGGCGACCACCACTGCCAGGGCTGCCAAACCAGCGAGGAGTCGACGGTCGTCCGCGGGAGTTGCATGAAGCTCGTGATGCCGGTGGCCGGCGGGTAGATCGCCGAGTTGTCCGCCAGCCCCTTGGCGGCGCCGCGCAGCGCGCCCCACATGCCGAGCGTGACGATGAACGGGGTGAGCACCGTGCGCGGGCGCAGACGCACATCGGCCAGTGCAGCGAGCACAGCCACGGCGGCCAAGAGCGCGACCGTCACGCGGCCCGGCCAGGCGGCGAAGATCGCACCGCCGTAGTGCCAGATCACATACGCTTCGAGTCCAGCCGCCGCGGCGGCGAACACCAGCCAGTGCCGGCCGATGACCATCACGCCGATGGCCAGCCCGCACAGCGCGGCGCTGGCGACGCCGACGACCGAGGCGATCGCCACGGCCAGGTTAGGATCGAGGGCGCCCGCCTCGGCGCCACCGCCGGCGAGTTTCTTGAGCGTCATCGCGACGACCACCGACACCAGGGCGATGAGCGAGCCCACCGACAGGTCGATGCCGCCGGAGATGATAATCATCGTGCCGCCGAGCGCCGCGACGCCCACGACGGCGGTCTGCAGCAAGATGCTTTGCGCGTTCTCCCACGTGGCGAACGAGTTCCACTTCAGCGCGGCAAACAGCGCCCACACGCCAATCATCGCCAGCAGGGGCCCCAACTGGTCGAGCAGGCGCAACGCACGGCCGGCGATGGTTGAAGTGTCGCGCATTGTCCGGTTACGCCATTGCCCCCGTGGCTTCCAGGATAATCTGGTGCTCGTCGAGCTCCGCCGCCGGGCGGCAGGCGCCGAGGCGGCCGCGGCACATCACCCCGATGCGGTCGCAGATGCCTAACAGCTCCGGCAAATAGCTGCTCACCACGAGCACGGCCTTGGGCGCCCGGCCGATCGCGGCGTCGCCTGCGGCCAGTTGGTCGATCAATCGATAAATTGCCGCTTTCGAGCCCACGTCGATCCCTCGCGTCGGCTGGTCGAGCAGCAGCACATCGCAGTCGGCGTGCAGCAGCCGGGCGAGCGCCACCTTCTGCTGGTTGCCGCCCGACAGCGAGCTGACCGGCTGCCGCGGCGACCGGCACTTCACGCCAAGTTGCTGGACGACGCGTGCGCTCGCCCGCGCCTCCCCGCCCGGGGTGACGAAGATCCACGGACCCAACCCCCCGAGCCGCGGCAGCGTGATGTTCTCCGCAATCGACAAATCGAGCGCGAGCCCTTCGGCCTTGCGATCTTCGCTGACGAATCCCATGCCGCGGCGCCAACGCGCAGCGGGCGGCTGCCAACCGCTGACCGACGCCACGCGCACCATGCCGCGGCGAACGGGATCGAGGCCCATGATCGCGCGAAGGAGCTCCGTGCGCCCGGCGCCAACGATGCCCGCGATGCCCACGACTTCGCCGCGCCGCAGCTCGAACGTCGCGGACGCGGGCTTGGCGGCGCCGGCCAGATCCTTCACCTCGAGCACGACTTCGCCGGCCGTTCGCGGGCTGCGGGGGTACAGGTCGTCCACGCTACGGCCCACCATCATCGCAGCGATCGCCGCGGGCTGCGTCTCGGCCACGGCGCCGTGCCCGGACACGTTGCCGTCGCGAAGCACCGTGAAGCGGTCGCCCAGGGCCTTCACTTCCTCCAAGAAGTGCGAGATGTAGATGATCGCCAGGCCCGAATCGCGCAAGCGGCGGATGAGGGCAAAGAGCTTCTGGGCGTCCTGTTGGGCCAGCGAGCTGGTCGGCTCGTCGAGCACCAGCACGCGGCATTTCAGCGCCACGCTGCGAGCGATCTCGACAAACTGCTGCTGGGCCACCGACAGCCGCCCGGCCGGCACATCCAGCGGCAAGTCCGGCCGACCGACTTCCGCCAGTGCCGCACGGGCTCGCGCGCGTAGCGCTCGCCAATCGACCAGCGGCCCGCGCTTCGGCTCCACCCCGAGCATGATGTTCTCGGCCGCCGAGAGGTGCGGCGCCAGCGACAGCTCCTGGTAGATCATCGCCACGCCCGCGGCGCGGCCGTCGGCCGGCGACTGCGGGCGATAGGGCTGCCCGTCCAGCAGCATCTCGCCGGCGTCCGGGACCAGGGCGCCGCTGAGCACCTTCATGAGCGTGCTCTTGCCGGCGCCGTTTTCGCCGACCAGCGCGAGCACCTCGCCGCGGCACACCTCCAGGTCGACGCCGGCCAGAGCCACGGTCGCCCCGAAGTGCTGACGAACGCCGCGCATGACCAGTCGCGGCGGATCGGCAGACAGGTCATTCATCAATCTGCGTGCGGAGGCACGGCGGAAAGATACGGAGGAAACTCGATGCGTCCGCCCACGGGGAACGCCCGCCTTGGGACAAGCGGCCGCGTTCGCGACCGAAACGCCGAGTATAACTGCGGCGTCGCTCAGCGGCGAGACGCGCCCGCACTGGGTCGTGGCGCCTGATGTCCGAAAAGTGTAGTCCTCTCGCTCCGCGAGAGGAATTCTCCGAAGCATGTCGTCCTCTCGCTCCGCGAGAGAGGATTGTTCGTCTCGCGGAGCGAGACGACTACACTCAACTCAATAAACGCGGCGGGCACGGACATCGGCAAACCTCCATCGAAGCGCCCCACTTCGCCTGACGCGCACAAACTCAACGGCGCGGGGCTCGCCTGTTGACAATTATCATCGGGCCCAGCAGGCGTGATGCTACCATGCAACACATCGGCGACCTACAATTCACGGTCCCATGCGACTTCCTCGTCTTCGCTGTCGGTGGTCAAGATGCTCGTGCGACCACGTTTCACGCCACGGCTTGTCGTGTTAGGCGCCGCGCTGGCTGCCGCGACGGCGACCGGTTGCGATCGTGCGGGCGACGCCGCAGATGCGGTCAGCCTGGCCGCGGCCGACCCGCAGCGCGCCGCGGCCCAGCAGCATTGGGATGCGGCCCGGAAGCTGGCGGCCGAGGGCGACTACCAATCGGCCGTCACGCAATATACGGTTGCACTCGACGCGATGCGGGCCCAGCCGCAGACTTTGGATCTCCTCAAACCGGATGCGGACGTTCTGTTCCAGCGCGGCGTCGCGTATCTCGAGCTGAACTTTCCGGACACCGCGGCCGCGGACTTCACCGAAGTGTTGCGGATGCGTCCCGACGACGGCGCCGCCTTCGTGAAGCGCGGCGAGGCCCACGCCCGGATGCACGACTACTACAACGCCGCCCGCGATTGCACCGACGGCATTCGCTATGGCGGACCGCCCGCCGACGCCCATCGCTTTCGCGGCGAGGCGTATCTCGCACGGCGGCAGTTCGACCGGGCAGTCGCCGACCTGGAGCGCGCCGTCGAACTCGACTCCGCGCGGTCCGAGGAGCTACGACCCATGCTGGCCGTGGCTTACCGGGCCTGGGGCCAGGAGCTCGCCGCCGCGGGGGCCGACGTGGAAGCGGCTGCCAAAATCGCCCGCGCCGACGAGATCGCGCCGCCATCGGAAACCACGGCAACGCCCGCCGAGGACCTGTTCGGCGATCCGACCGAGCGAACGGCCTCCAAGCCGGTCCTCGACGACGCCCGCGAGCGCTATGAGCAAGGCGTGCAGTGCTACAGCGAAGGCCGCTACGACGACGCGCTCACGTGGTTGACCGAAGCCATCGATCTCCGCAGCACCTACGTCGAAGCGTACATCGCGCGGGCCAAGACGCTCATGGTGAAAGGCTTCTCCGACACGGCGGTGATAGACCTCAACCAGGCGCTGCGCTACGGCGGCCAAGCCGTCGAGCCGCTGTGGCTGAAGGCCCAGGCGTTCATGCAGTTGGAAAACCCCCACCGCGCCGTGCTGGCCGCCACGGATGCATTGCACCTCGATCCGACGATTGCCGACTGCTACGCCGTCCGCGGCAAGGCGTATGCCGCGCTGGAGAACTGGGAGCGCGCGGTGGTCGACCTCGAAGAGGCCGTGCGGCGGGACGCCTCACTGGCGGCAGATTTGTCGCCACATCTGGACCAAGCCCGTCGCCTGCGCGACGGCTCCGTCGCCCGGAACGTCGAAGTCGACCCGGAGATCCACGACCCCGATCCAACCGTCAATCGCCCGTCCGCGTAAGGATGCCATCTCAATGCGGCCGACGCCAATCCCGTTAGGGATTGATTCATGCAGCCCAGGGTTGATCGCGCAGCGATCTACCCTGGGCTAATCGATCGAATCCCGTGAGGATTCCGAACAACGCCTGGAATCGTCGTTCCGACGATCCACAGGACGAGTACGAGCGTCGTTGGCTCAGGAACCGGCGTCGCCGGCGGAATGGCCGGCGGCACACCGGCGCCCAGGTTTTGCTGCCACGTGAGGAAATCGTTCCCGGTGAGATCGTCGCCGAAGCGCGCCTGCCAGCCGAGCACCGGATCGTACAGATCGTCGGCGTCTACGTCGCCGTCGCCATCGAAGTCGCCGGGGATCACGGGCGGCGGGCTCGCAGCCAGTTCGATATTGTCGATGCCCAGTTTGCCATTGACGAACTCACCGCCATGGCTCGGCGTGCCTGGATCGTGCCGCAGCATCACCTGCCGCGTGCTGGCCATGACTTGCTCATACGTCCCGGCGGGCGCCGGCGCGACAAGGTCGCCCGGCCCCAACAGAAAGATGTAGTTGCGCCACACGCCGTCATTGGGCACGGCATGCGCGACCGCGGACGTCCACCGCTGCTGGTCGTTCGACGGGCCGAAGAGCACGACCCGCATTTCGAGCGGGGCGGAATCCGCCGGCGCCATCAGGTCAACGATGATTCGATCGGCGCCAATCGCCGTGAGATTGCCGCTCCACGCGCTGCCGCTGTTGAACGTGGCCAAATTACTGCTGGCGGTGAGCATCAGGAAGCCGCCGCCGTCGCCTGCGCCGCCGGTGGGAACAAAGGTCGGCGAGGCCCCGCCGCTCCAACCTTGCACGCTCGCGTCAAACATATCGACGTGCAACGTCGCGGCGCGCAGCTCGACGCCCCCGCACACAAGTGCGGCCAACGCGGTCGCGGCAACGCCTAGGACGCTCCCTTTCACCGGCAACTCCTCCGTCTGCAGCGGGTCGCCGCCATCGCCGCGGCTGCCGCCGCCAGAACGAGCGAGCTCGGCTCGGGAATGGCGACAAACTTATACACAATCCCGCCCGTGCCGTTGGCCGGCGTGTTGGTCACCAGGGCATAAAGCTCACCGTGCCCGTCCTGGCCAAAGCCGTGCACGGTGAGACCATCGGGGAGCAGATCGTTCGCGAATTGCGGTATGCGGAACTCGTTGATCGTACCCTGCGTCAAGTCGGCGTAGAACAGCCGGCCGTCGACGCGCGGCGGGGCGTTGCGAATCGCCAGGTCGCCGAACACGTACTTGCCCACGAGTTCGGGAATCGCGGAGCCGCGGTAGACGAAGCCTCCGGTAATCGAGATGCCGTCGCCATGGTCGTACTGCAGCGTGCCCTGCGGGCCGGAAATGGGGTCGATCAGTCCGGCCGGCGCCCCGGGGCTGTTGTTGCCCGGCGGGTCGCCGATCGAACCGTTCGTGCGATCGAACAGGAACGTGCCCTCCTTAACCGCCCAGCCATAGTTGCCGCCGAGCGTGACGCGATTGATTTCCTCGATGTTGTTCTGACCCACGTCCGCCATGATCAAATCGCCGGTCCCCCCGGGCAGCGAGTCGAACGCGAACCGGTAGGGATTGCGAAACCCGTAGGCGTAGGTCTCGGGGACTTGCCCGGCCGCCTGGAACGGGTTGGTCGCGGGAATGCGGTACTGCCCGTTGGGACTCGCGGCATCGCCGCTGCCGCCGGTTGCAGACGGATGCAGGGGATCGATGCGGAGCATCTTGCCCAGCGGCGTCGAGAGATTCTGGGCGTTGCCGCCCGGCTCGATATGGCTGGGGCCGACGTCGTTCGCATTGCCGCCGTCGCCCAGGCCCAGATACAGATAGCCGTCGGGGCCGAAGGCGATCGTGCCGCCGTTGTGGTTGCCCGCGTTCTTGCCGAACGAGATGATCTCGCGTTTCGAGCCCGCGTCGACCACGCCGGGCGTGGCGCTCATCGTCCACTCGTCGATGACCAGCTTGTAATTCTGCGTGGCGTCGTTCGGGGCCGAGTACGTCGGCAGCGAGCCCGCGGGAAGCGGTTGGCTGGAGTAAGTGAACAGCTTGCGATATCCGGGGCTCGCGTCGTCGTCGAAGCCGGGATGAAACGCCAGGCCCAGCAGGCCGCGCTCGTCGTTCGCGTTGCCTGGATTGAACGGCGGCGACACGATCGTTTGCATGTCGAGCGCCGCCCCCCCTTGCAGGGCGCCGTTGAGAACGACCCGCAGCAGGCCATTTTGCTCGACGACGAACAGCCGATCGGGATCCCCGGGGGCATTGATGGCGTAATCGGGCGCCGCCATGCCGGTGGCGACCGCATCGAGCCTCACGGCGATCGTGCCCTTGGTGATGGCCGGCAGATACGGGACCGCGAGCGCGTCGCCGCCAGCAAACGTCATGGCGAGCATTGCCGCGATCGGCGCGAAGCCCAGCGCGTGGTTCCGTTTAGTGTGCCACGGGCGTCTCGCCAGTGCGGACGTGCCAAACGAGCACTCACTTCTCACTGGCGAGACGCCAGTGGCACACGTGCGCATTGGCCGACAGCTCTTGGAAAGAATCGACGCGACTGGCAAACTCATGAGATCCCCCCTCGTGGTCGCACACCATCGACCCGCACCAGCGTGGCAACGGACTCTATGTGCCGAATCGCACGATCTCTTGCGGCGGCCGCGGAAATTGAGGCAACGGCTTCAGCACGCATCGTTCGCTACAGCGCCGAGCCTGCCGACGTTCCTCTGGCAAGGGGGACGATCAGCTCGGCGGCGCTGGGCTCCGGCCGCGGCGTGACCTCATAGAACACCAGCCCGTCCCGTTCTTGGCGGAACACGTGCAAATCGTCTCCCACATTGTCGTCGGCGACCGGTTGGTCCTCGCTCGCCCGGTCGACGAACACCATCACCGGTTCGCCGTCGACGCGGCACAACATCGCGGTCGTATTGCGGCTCAGACCGCCCGTGTAGGCCAGCCCCAGCATCTGCATGCCGTCGGGCATCGCCAGCAGCCGCATCGGCTTGCCCTGGCGGGACTCCAGCGCCGCGGCAAAGCGTTCCGGCTCGCGGCAGTCGTAACTGGGCTCGAACCCCGCGGCGACGGCCTGACGGTAAATATCGGCCAGCGGCCGCGGCGCGAAATGCGGCTGGCGCGAACGTCCGAAATCCCACGGCGCCGAGAGGACGACCGCGATCACCGCCGCCGCGGCGGCCACAGCGGCTGCCGCCCAATAACGTCGCATGGGGGCGTCGGCGGATTTTGCCGCAGACGACGGGGCGTGCGTGACGCGCAGCGCCTCAGGACCGGCCGAATCGGCAACCTTCGCAGAAAGCGCCGCGGCGATTCGATCGCGCGTGGGAACGTCGACTTGAAACTGCCGCTCGAGCGAGCGATCGATCCGCGCCTGCAATTCCGCCTGCCGTTGCCACTGCGGATTGGCGCGCAGCGCCGCCTCGAACGCCGCGCGCTCGTCGCCCGTCAGGAGGCCGTCGAAGTAGGCCTCGAACCGCGGGTCGCCGTCGATGGGATCAGGATTGGGCATGGCGGTGGATATCGATCGCCGAGCGTCGGTGCGCTCAGCGATCTTGAGCGTCCTTCTCCAGCTTGGCGTCGGGCCGCTCGCGGGCGTCGCCCGACAGGCGTTGTCGGAGCGCCGCCTTGCTGCGGTGCACATGGCTCATGGCCGTCCCCTCAGGAATGTGCAGCAAGGCGGTGATTTCTGCATAGCTCAGTTTTTCCACGATTCGCAGCAGCAGGCACGCACGGGCCTCGGGGCTGAGTTGAGCCAAGGCGGCTGTGAGCTCGTCGTCGAACGACGCCTGGTCGGCCACGATCTCGCCGCTGTCGCGGGCGATGGGCCAAGGGCCGCCCAGCGCCGCATCGGCCTGGTTGATCTGACCCAGCACGGCCGGATCGGCGGCAAAGGTGCGCCGATGGCTGGCCTTGCGCCGGTAATTGAGCGCGCAGCGACGGACGATCTCTGCCATCCACGCCGAAAAATTCGTGCCTCGCTCGAATTGATGGATCTTCTTAAAGGCAATCATGGCGGCCTCCTGCACGATATCCTCGGCCGAACTCCGTTCGCCGGTCACGCCGGCGGCCACGAGCGTCAGCCGCTGGTAGGCCTGCTGGTAGTGCGCAGCAAATTCCTGCGCGTCCGCTGCGTCCGGCGGCGCGCTGCTAGCCTCTGCCCTTCGGTTCCGCGGTAAGGTCATGACCCGCCAAGCATAATCTCCCACGACTTATGTGGCAGCCCGCCCGCGGCATTGCGTGGCGACGCCGTTTTACGTCGCTGTCTTGCTCCGCAAGACGCAATCGCCTCGCCTGAAGCGAGAAGGCTACTCTTTCGGGCAACCGCGTCACCACCGGCGCCGAAGGTACGTGCCATACCGCCCTTACGAGGTCGCGGCCTGGGCGAACAGAATTCCGACTTATCGGACGATGATAGAACTAAGTCATTGCCACGACGTCATCGCCAATCACCCGACAGCGTAAATGCCGCCCAATAATAGGGCGACCCTTGTGCGCCGTCCCAACGCGCGGGCGCATCCGCGCCGCGCTCTCCGTCCGGGCCCAGGTCAACAGTCTCCTGGGCGCGTAGCTCCCGCAGAATCTCCAGCTGTGCACTGCGCAGCGCCTCGAGATACGTCATCCTGTCCTCCATCGCATGGCGATAAAACGCCGCCATCAAGCGCTGCGTCCACTGGTCGTCCACCTTCCACAACGAAGCGACCGTCGTCCGCGCCCCGGCCACCTGAAATGCGCGTTGAATCCCCAGCAGCCCTTCGCCGCCGGCCACCTCGCCCAGCCCGGTTTCGCATGCGCTGAGCACGACCAGCTTCACGTCATTCAAGGGCAGAAACATCAACTCCTCGGCCGTCAGGATCCCGTCTTCGGGCAGGTCGGCGTACTCGGCCGGATCGTCGGGGAGCTCCGGCGGCGCGTTGGCCCCGGCGAGCACAAGTCCCGACAGCAGGCCCGGCGAGAATCGGGGCGGCTTGGATTGGGAAACGCCCAACAAGTCCCCAGCCGACTGGTTAGGATCAACGCCCGCCAGCGCCGTCGCCGGCCCCTCGGCGGCAAAAAATCCATGCGTCGCCACGTGCAGGATGCGGCTCCTGGGGGCCAGCAGGCGAAACCGCTCTTCGGTGGCCGCGGCGCCGCTGAGCAACGCGACCGCGTCGGCAACGTTCTCCTCTGCGGCGCCAAACAACTGGCCGATGGCCGCCGCCTCGTCGGACGTCCCCGGCAAGAGGCTCCAGGATTGCCCCTCCGCCGTTTGGCGAGCGCTGCCGCGGCTTCGGGCGACCGCCCAAAGGTCGCCGACCGGCGGCGGGGCGGCGCCGCCCGCTTCGTGCCCGCCCGTCCCGTCGCTGCCATTCCCCTCGTTGGCGCCCACATCGCGCCGGTCGTAATCGACGCCGCCCACCAGCAGCAATTCATGATCGAACGCGCGATCGTCGCCGCCGGCCACCAGCGTGGGAATCAACTGCGCCACCGGCACGAGCGCCACCGCCACGTCCTCGATCAGATACGTGTCCGGCTTCGCGCCGGGCAGCGCCGCAAACGGCAGTTTCCCGAGCGCTCCGTCCGGTGAGACGAGCACGAGCTTGGCATCCCCAATGGCCCCCTTCAGCGGCGTCCACAGTTTCTCGCGCAGCAAGCGCCCCGCCTCCCCCGCGTCGGCTCCCGCGCCGTGGCCCAGCCGCCACGCGTCGATCGCCTGCGCGATCGGTCCTACGGTCCCTAGGTCAAACATCTCGACTTCGCCATTCGCTCGCATCACGAAGGCCGCCAGCGACCGCCGGTCGCGCTGCCCCGGCTTCTTGAACAGGAACTCGAAATAGTCAATCAGAACGGCTCCCTCGGGCAGCACGGCTTGGAGTTCAGCGATTTCCACCTTCGCCGTTGCCGCGCGAAAAGCAGCGCTCTGGCGGCTCAGCGCCAATTCGAGCCGGTCTTTGTCTTGTGCGAGCGCCGCCAGCCGCTCCTGCCAACGGGGATCCGCTTGCGGCGGCGCCGTGGAGAGCGCCGACCACTGGCGAATGACCCCTTGCAGTTCGGCAAAGAGCGGCGCCAGCTCCTCGTTGTTCGCCACCATCCGCGCCGCGCGCTGCCGTACCAGCGTGGCGCCCTTCCAGTTGAGCACCGCCCGATAGGCCTCCGCATCGCCGTCGCCCACGCGCAGCAAGAAACTCACATAAAAATCGAGAAAACCCCGGGCGTAGCCGCTCATGAGCAATTGTCCGGTCTCATTCTGGGCGACCGCCATCGCCTCGACCTGCTTCGCCACCGTCGCCAGCGCCTGCTCGTAGTAGGGCCGCGCCCCAGCGTCGTCGCCCGTCGAATCGAGGTGAGTGCCCAAATAGATTTTTATAAGTGCCGTGCGGAGATGCTCCTCGCCGAGGGCCTTGCGGTAGATCGCGAGGGTCTGCTCGTAATAGGACAGCGCCGCGGCGTGGTCGCCTATCGCTTGCAGCACGCTGCCCAAGCTGAACAGGGAAATCGCCGTGTCGGGGTGCTCTTCGCCGAGGACCTTTTGGCGGATCGCGAGGGCCTGCTCGTAGTAGGGCCGCGCCGCGGCGTAGTCGCCCATCACTTCTAGCAGCGAGCCCATGTTGTTCAGCGACCGCGCCGTGTAGAGATGCCCCTCGCCGCGGATTTTGCGGTTGATCGCGAGGGCCTGCTCGAGGTAGGGCCGCGCCGCGGCGTAGTCGCCCATCGCCTTCAGCAGCGCTCCCAAGTTGTTCAGCGAGTTTGCCGTCGTGGGATGCTTCTCGCCAAGGATTTTGCGGCGGATCGCGAGGGCCTGCTCAAAATAGGGCCGCGCCGCGGCGTAGTCGGCCATCGCTTGCAGCAGAAAGCCCAAGTTGTTCAGCGACGTCGCCGTGTCGGGATGCTCCTCGCCGAAAACTTTGCGGTGGATTGCGAGGGCCTGC
>CAYSFP010000017.1:48539-51937 GCA_964430075.1 uncultured Planctomycetaceae bacterium
AAGAGAGCGCCCAAATTGCTCAGCGACTGCGCCGTGTCGGGATGCTCCTCGCCGAAAACTTTGCGGTGGATTGCGAGGGCCTGCTCGTAATAGGGCCGCGCCGCGGCGTAGTCGCCCATCTCCCGCAGCAAATAGCCTAAGTTGTTCAGCGACAGCGCCGTGTCGGGATGCTCCTCGCCGAGGACTTTGCGGCGGATCGCCAGCGATTCCTCGAGGTGAGGCCGTGCGCCAGCGTAGTCGCCCATCGCCTCCAGCAGCATTCCCAAATTATTCAGCGACTGCGCCGTGTCGGGATGCTCCTCGCCAAGAACCTTGCGGCGGATCGCGAGCGCCTGCTCATAATAGGGCCGCGCCGCGGCGTAGTCGCCCGCCGACCACAGCAGATAGCCCAGGTCGTTGAGCGACCGCGCCGTGTCGGGATGCTCCTCTCCAAAAACATGCTTGCGGATGGCGAGCGCCTGCTGGTAAAGCGGCTCCGCCCGTGCGTAGTCGCTCATGGCTTCGTAGAGCGCGGCCAGGTTGTTAAGGGCGGTGACGCATTCCGGATGGTTTTCGCCAAGCGCCGCCCTGTAAGAATCCAGCGTCTGCCGATAGAGCGGCTCCGCCTGCGCGTAGTCGCCCACGGCCTTGAACAAATACGCAACCCACGAAAGACTTGTCGCGTAAGCGCGATGCTTCGGTCCAAGAATCTCGCGGCGAATGTCGGCTGCTTGTTGCGCAAGCGGCAGCGCCTCGCGGAAGTTGCTCAGCCCGCTGAGCCGGGCCGCTTCTTTGAGGGACGCATTCGCGGTCTTCAGCTTCGCGCGCTGGTCTGCTGCGAGAGTTTGCTGGAACGCCACATCCTCAAGCGCCAATCGGGCGTCGATGGTCTTCCAGTGGTCGGCGCCCTGATGCTTTTCCCGCCAGGCGAGCGCTTCGGCGCGGCGGGACTCGGCCGCCGGCCAGTCTTCCAATTTCTCCCAGATGTCTGCGAGATATTCGAGCGAACCGGCGACGTCAGGATGATCTTCTCCCAACCAGCGACGCTCGACCGCCAGCATGTCTTCGGCAGCCGCCGCCGCTTCAATGAACTTGCCTTCTGCGTAGAGTCGGTTGGCCTCGGCGTACAACCGATCGCGCTCGGCCCGCAACGCCTCCGGTGAGTCGGCCGGCGGGGATTCCTCCGCGGGCGGCTGCTGCGCGCACGCCGCCACGGCGCCGCCTGCCGCAAGCGCAAGTACGACCACGCCGCGGCCGATTGCCCTGGACCAAGTGAATCTGCACATCATGACACCTGTGTCGTAGCGCGTCCGCGCACGCCCCAAACAGAGTCCTTCAACCCCAGTCTCGCTCACTTATCACCGGCCACCAGCCCATCTTGAGGATTTTTTCCCGTCCGCGATACGCATTTGGTATGCTGAGGAGTGCTCCGGCGGCCCCGCCTTTGGCGCCGGCGGAATGGCTTGTGCTGCGGCTCCCCTGGAACGATTTGGCCCCATGCCCGCCGACGCACGAAACAACCGAGAGCCCGAAGCCGGCGGCTCGTTTGCGACCGGGCGACGCCGCCTCCGCCGCGGTTTTACCCTGGTGGAGTTGTTGGTCGTCGTCTCCATTTTGAGTGTTTTGGTCGCCCTGCTGCTGCCAGCCGTGCAAGCGGCCCGGGAAGCCGCGCGCCGGCAAGTGTGCATCACGAACCTGAAACAGGCGGCGGCGGCCCTGGGCAATTTCGAATCCGCCCACCGCCATTTTCCCGCCGGCCGCTTGGGGTGCGATGACACGACGGGCATCGCCGTCTGCCCGCCGGGGCTGCCCGTGGAGAAAAAGAACGCCGCCAGCGCCTTCGTGGCGATCCTGCCGTACATGGAACAGCAACCGCTGTTCGAGCAACTCTCCGTCGATCGCGGCGGGCTGTGGAACCGCAATGTCGACGACCTGGGGTGGTGGTACGAAAGTCCCGCCAAAGCTCAGGGCGTCGCCCAGCCGCTGGACGTGTTGCGGTGTCCCACGGACCCATCCGATTTGATCAGCAGGGTCTACGAGCCCGTGCTGGCCGCCACGGGCAGCTACGCATTCGTGCAGGGCAGCAAGGGGCCGTACAGCCCGCGGGCCGAGGCCAAGTATGCGAACAACGGCATGTTCCTGTACGTGACGCCGCGCCGCGCGGCCGAGATCACCGACGGCCTGTCCCACACGGTGACGGTTGGCGAGGTCGTGATGGCCGACACGTGGGAGTCGTCCAACACGTGGACCTACGCCCGCCTGAACTCCGACAGTCTGCGGACGACCGAGTACGCGCTGAACACCTGGCCCGGCGCCGGCGAGCTCTACGAATCGCAGAATGGCGCGTTCGCGAGTTGGCATACCGAGGGCGCGCTGTTCGCCTACGCGGACGGCCACATCAATTTCGTGCGCGACGACATCGAGCTGGACGCCTATCGGGCGCTCTCGACGATCGCGGCGGAAGATTAGCTCCGGGTCACGCCCGACTTCGTGGGACGATTTAGCCGCCGCGCCTTGCCCGGCGCGGCCCGCAAGCGGGCCGGCTAAATGCGATCGAGAACGCATCGACGGCCGCGTCCGTCTACTTCGACCTCGCCGCCGCGGACACGTCCCCCGCAATCGTCGTCGGCACTTCGCCGGCCTGCAGCACGACCTGCTCATCGAGTTCCGGCACCGGCGACGAGAATACGGCCATCGAGCAAGGCTGCAGCTTGTACACGCCTTCGGCGAGTGGGGGCTGTTCCCCATTGTTGCTGAACCCGCCCCCCTCGAGCGCCGTATCGAACACCAGCGTCCACGGCTCGCCCGTCTCCACCGGCGGCATGGTGAACGGAATCTCCATGCCGTGGTCGGCATTGAACAGAATCAACATGCAGTCGCCGATAATGGGGTCGCCATATTCGTCGACGTCGATCTTGCCGCCGGCAATCTGCACGCCCAGGCACCGCACGTAGCCCGCGCCCCACGCTTCGTTCGACATCTCCTTGCCCGAGGGTTCCAGCCACAGAATCTCGGGCTGGCCGGTGCCATGCAGGCTCTTGCCGTGGAAGAACCGGCGGCGGTGCAGCGCCGGCTGATCGTGGTATAGCTTTGTCAGCCGCTGAGTGAACCGCAGCAGCTCCCGCCCCCAATCGTCGGGATCCCAGTTGAACCACGTCAGCTCGTTGTCCTGGCAGTAGGCGTTGTTGTTGCCCTGCTGCGTGTCGCTGATCTCGTCGCCGGCATTGATCATCGGGACGCCCTGCGAGAGCAGCAGCGTGGCGAGGAACGATCGCTGTTTGCGGCGCCGCAGTGAAACGATCTTGGGCTCGTCCGTCGGGCCCTCGACGCCGCAGTTCCAACTGTCGTTGTCGTTCATGCCGTCGCGATTGTCTTCGCCGTTGGCCTCGTTGTGCTTCTGGTCGTAGGACACGAGGTCG